>NZ_JBEXCY010000022.1:0-90710 GCF_040605515.1 Dactylosporangium sp. NPDC005572
GAGAGGACGCCAGCCCGCCGCCGCGAAAAGCCAATAAACCGCCAAAAGCGGACACAACCCCGGCGGCTGCCCGGCACCGGGGCCCGGTGCTTGGCGACACCTCGCTGCGCTTCGAGCCGCCGCCCCAGGACGTCATCGCGCCTGAGGACGCCCAGCCGCCGGCGCCGCCGCGTCCGCGGACGCCGTCCGCCACACCGTTCGCTCCGCCCGCCGGCCAGAGCCCGTTCCGTTCCGGCCCGCCGCCGGTGGACCCGGACCCCCCGTCCCGGCCGCGGTCCGTGCCGGCGGCATTCGGGGATCCGACGGTGCTGAAGGAGCCTCCCGCAGCGGGGCGGCCCGAGGTTGCGAAAGCGGTACCGAAGCAGGCGGTGCCCAGGAAGGTCGACGAGGTCGTCACGGCTGAGGCCGACCGGGTGGAGGTCACCCGGACGGAGGAGCCCGCGCCGGCTCCTGCCAAGAAGGCGCCGGTCAAGAAGGCGGCGAAGAAAGCGGTCAAGAAGGCGGCGGCCAAGGCGGCCCCGGAGACCGAGCAGCTCGATCTCCTCGGCGACACGCCGGTCAAGAGGGCGACCAGGAAGGCGGCGGCGAAGAACGCGCCGGCGAAGAAGTCTGCTGCGGCTGCCGAAACGCCGATCAGGGAAGCGTTGATCGAGGCACCGCCGAGGCAGGAGCCCCCGGAACCGCCCACGGTGATGGAGCCAGCCGCGGTCGTGGAGGCTGCCCCGGAGCCGGAAGCGGTGGTGGACGCTCCCGAGCCGACCGCCCCGGCCGTGGTTGTGGAGGTCCCCGAAACGGCCGCCATTCAGCCGATCGCCCCGGAGCCGGTTGTGGTCGTGGGGCCCGCCTCTGAACCGTCTGCCCCGGTCACGGACGCTGTCGCCTCGGAGGTCGCCCCGGCGTCGGCCGCGGTCGTGGAGCCCGCCTCTGAACCGACTGCGCCGGAGCCGGCCCTGGTCACGGAGGCCGCCCCGGCACAGGCCGTCGCCTCGGAGGCCGCCCCGGAGTCGGCCGCGGTCGTGGAGTCTGCCTCGGAGTCGGACGCTGCCTCGGAGACTGCTCCTGAACCGGCCGCCGCCGAGCCGGTCACGGAAGCCGCAGTCGAGCCGGTTGCATCGGAGCCGGTCGTGGTGGAAACCGCTCCCGAACCGGCCAGCCCCGAACCGGCCGTTGTCGTGGAGGTCGCTGCCGAAGCGGGCGGTTCTGGGTCTCGTCCCGCGGGTGGGGTGGGTGGTAATCCGGCCTACCTTCCCGAAGTGCTGGCGCTTGCGGCCGTCCGGCGGCTCGGTGAGGAGGCTCGGCGGAAGGTCGGCTGGTACAAGGCCACCTACCCCTCCGCCACCAGCGACGCCGTTGCGCGGGCCGTCACGATGGAGTTCGTGCGGCGGGCGCGGCGGCACGGGGCGGCCGCGGGTGCGGTCGGGGCGGTCGGGCTCGTTGTCGAAGGGGCGGCGCTCTCGTGGCTGCAGGCGCGGCTCGTGCTGCACCTCGCCGCTGTGTACGGGCACGATCCGGTCGGCTCCGAGCGGGCCGCCGAGCTGCTCGTGATTCAGCGGGTCCACGGCAGCGTCGAGACCGCCGAGGCCGCCATCCGGGCCGCGCAGCAGGCCGGTCCGGGTGTCGGGACCGCGCGGCTCGGGGCGCCGCTCGTGCGGGTTGTCGGGCAGGGGATCGTGCGGGCCGCGGCCGCGCGCCTGGCGAAGCGGGTCGTGCCCGGCGCCGGGCTCGTCGTCGGGGCGCTCAGCGCCGCCCGGGCCACCGAGCTGCTCGCCGCGCGAGCCATCCGCTACTACCGGCGCTGAAGGGCGCCGAACGGCGCTGCGAAAACGCGGTGCAGAGGGCCTGACGCCGGCAGTACCGTGGCGTATGGCAGACATCGAGCAGCTCCTGCACGCCAGACTGGCGCGTGCGTTTGCAGCAGTGGCCGGTGGGCCCGTCGATCCTGCCGTGCAGCGATCCCAGCGGGCCGACTACCAGTCCGGTGCCGCGCTCGGGCTGGCCCGGTCGCTGAAGACCGACCCGCGTGCGCTCGCCGCGAAGGTGCTCGAGCACGCCGACCTCGACGACCTGTGCGGTGAGATCGCGGTGTCCGGGCCCGGCTTCATCAACCTCACGCTCGCCGACGACATGCTCGGGCGGATGGTGGCGGGGCTGGACGACCGGCTCGGGGTGTCCACGGTGGACGAGCCGGAGACCGTCGTCGTGGACTATTCGGGGCCGAACGCCGCCAAGGAGATGCACGTCGGCCATCTGCGGTCGACCGTCATCGGCGACGCCGTGCTACGACTGCTGGAGTTTCTCGGGCATCGGGTCATCCGGCAGAATCACCTCGGCGACTGGGGCACGCCGTTCGGGATGCTCATCGAGCAGCTGGCCGGTGACGAGCGCGCCGGCATCAAGGAGCTCGGCGAGCTCTACGTGCAGGCGCGGCAGCGGTTCGACGCCGAGCCCGGGTTCCGGCAGCGGAGCCGGGAGCGGGTCGTGCTGCTCCAGGCCGGTGACGCGGACACGCTGCGGCTGTGGCGCGCCGTCATGGAGACGTCCCGGCGGCACTTCCTGGCCATGTACGCGCGGCTCGGCGTCCGGTTGCAGGAGGCGGACTTCGCGGGGGAGAGCAGCTACAACGCCGAGCTGGACGGCATCGTCGGCGACCTCGACACCAGCGACAGCGACGGCGCCGCCTGCGTGTTCCCGCAGGGGTTCACCAACCGCGACGGCGGCCCCCTGCCGCTGATCGTCCGCAAGCGCGACGGGGGTTACGGCTACGCCGCCACCGACCTCGCGGCCCTGCGGCACCGGATCGAGGACCTGAAGGCGACCCGGATCCTGTACGTCATCGGCGAGCCCCAGCACCTGCATCTGCAACTGGTCTTCGCGGCCGCCCGGGAGGCCGGCTGGCTGGTGCCCCCGGTGCGGGCGGAGCACATCGGGTTCGGCTCGGTGCTGGGCACCGACGGCAAGCTGCTGCGCAGCCGCGAGGGCGGCACGGTGAAGCTGTCCGACCTGCTGGACGAGGCGGTCGAGCGGGCCGCCGTCTACAACCCCGACCCCTCCATCAGCGAGGCGGTCGGCATCGGCGCGGTGAAGTACGCGGACCTGTCCAACGACCGGGCGCGGGACTACGTGCTCGACTTCGACCGGATGCTGGCCCTGAAAGGGAACACCTCCGTCTATCTGCAATACGCACACGCCAGAATCCGGTCGATCCTCCAGGAGGCGAACGCCGAGGCGACCGAGCCGACGATCGAGCACCCAGCGGAGCGCAAGCTGGCACTGGAGCTCCTGCGGTTCCCGGCCGCCGTCCGCACGACGAGCCAGACGCTGGAGTTCCATCACCTGACCGGATACCTCTTCGGGCTGGCCGCCACCTTCACCGGCTTCTATGAGCATTGCCGCGTACGGGGGAACGGCAGCCGGCTCACCCTGTGCGAGCGCACGGCGAGAACGCTCAGTACGGGTCTCGGACTCCTCGGGATCGCCGCCCCGGAGCGGATGTAGCCTGAGGCGCATGACCGTGCTGTCCGCCGTTCACCAGCAACTCGTCGAGACGGTGCAGGCCGGGGCCGGGGCCCGCGTCGAGGACCGCGTCGTGCCGTATGAGCACGACGGCCAGGCCCTCGAGGGGTACGCCGCCCACGACACCGCGATCGTCGAGCCGAAGCCGGCCGTGCTGGTGATCCACGACTGGACCGGCCTGCGGGAGTATCCGAAGGCGCGCGCCCAGATGCTCGCCCGCCTGGGCTACTTCGCGTTCGCGGCCGACCTGTACGGCGCCGGCCGCCGCTTCGACGGGCACCAGGAGTCGGCGGCCGAGGCCGGGAAGTACTACGGCAACCTCGACCTCATGCGGGCGCGGGTGCGCGCGGCGTACGACGTGGTCGCCAAGGACCCGGCGGTGGACCCGGCCCGGATCTCGGTCATCGGCTACTGCTTCGGCGGCTCGGCGGCGCTCGAGTTCGCCCGGACGGGCGCACCGCTCGCCGGCACCGTGTCGTTTCACGGCCGCCTGCTCACGCACGAGCCGGCCGACGTGGCGGCGATCAGCGGGTCACTGCTGATCACGACCGGCGCGGCCGACCCGGTCGTCCCGGACGAGGCGATCGAGCAGTTCCAGAACGAGCTGCGCACCCGCCCGGAGCTCGACTGGCAGGTGACGAACTACTCCGGTGCGCAGCACGGGTTCACCCTGCCGGGCACGCCGGCCTACCACCCGGTCGCCGACCGCCGGAGTTGGCGCGAGATGGTCGCTTTCCTGGAGGAAGTCAACAACGGGTAGAGCGGGCCCGGCGCCCCTGACGGCCGGACCCGCTCCCTTACCCCTCCCAGAATCAGGTCAGACGGCGCTCCACAGCGCCGGGACGTTCGGGGGCTCCCAGCCGACCTGCGAGGTGTGTCCCTGCAGGCAGCGGTACGTGATGCCGCCGTAGGTGACGGTCGCGCCGGTCGCGTAGCTCGTGTACGGCGCCCAGGTGCCGCCCTGCGGCGGGCTCGACGTCGAGGTCGCCGTGGGCGTCGGGGTGCCGCCGCCGGAGGTGACCAGGGCCAGGCCGTAGGCCTGGAGGATCTCGTTGACCGGCTGGTAGTACATCGTGCCGCCGCTCGTGCAGTTGCCCGAGCCGCCGGACGTGACGCCCTGCGCCTGGCTGCCCGACATCCAGGAGCCGCCGGAGTCACCCGGCTCGGCGCAGGCGTTGGAGCGGACCAGGCCGGTGACCGTGCCCTGCGAGTACGTCACCGATGCGTTCTTCTGCTGGATCGTGCCGCACCGCCAGCCCGTGGTGGAGCCGGAGCGGCACACCGACGCGCCGACCGCGGCCTCGGTCGAGCCGGCCACCGCGACGCTGCCGCCGCTGTAGTTGTTGACCAGGCCGCGCGGGGTGTTGCCGGCGTCGACCTGCACCCAGGCGTAGTCGTTGCCCGGGAAGCTGGAGCCGCGGAACGTGCCGCCCGGCTGGGTCGTGCGGGCGCCGGTCGTGCCGCAGTGGCCGGCGGTCACGAACCCGCCGTTGACCGAGAAGCCCACCGAGCAGCGGGTGCCGCTGCCGATGTAGTACGCGTTGCCGCCGACGACGTCGATGTACGGGCGAGGGTCCTCGCTCGTCTTCTCGACCCGGACGGCCGCCCGGTCGACCCCGCTGGCCGCGAGGAACCCGCCGGCGTCGCCGGTCGAGCTCAGCACGACGACGGCGTTGGTGGCCAGGTCGGCGTACCAGCCCTTGACCGTGCGCGGCGCCGCGGCCGAGTGCCGGTCGAGGGTCGCCACGGCGGCGTCGAGCTGGGCCTCGCTGCGGGCCACCACGAAGGGGACCGCGCCGAGCGCCCGGACGAACCGTTCCTGTGCGTGGTCGGTGATGGCGACGGTGACGGTACCGGCATCGGGTGAGAGCCAGGTGCCGCCGTACGTGCCGCCGAGGGTCTTGCGCAGCACCTGTTGGGTGCGGGCCGCGCGGTCTTCGTTGGCCAGGCGGGTACGCGCCTGGGCGGGGGTGATGTGCAGGTCGCGCTGCATGGCGCTGAACACGGCCGGGGCGATGCCCGGTGGGGCCGCCTCGGTGGCCGGTGCGTTGCCGGCGGCGTTGGCGTACGCCAGTGCGCCGGCGGTCGTGGCCAGGGCGGTGGCCACGACCGTGCACAGGACCAGTGACGTCTTGCGCATCGCGGATCCTTCCTTCGGACGGGGGTGGAGACCGGCACCGGGACGGGGAGGCTCAACCCGGCATCCCGGCGCCGGTGGCGCGCGCAACAAGCGAGATAACTGTAGTTACTATCGCTGTTGCGTGAACGGTAGGACGCGCATCGGGGACTGTCAACATGGCAAGGTGAGTCGATGACGGACGACGAGACGCTGGGCGCCCGCGTGCGGCGGCTGCGCCTCGACCGCGGCCTGACCCAGAAGGACCTGGCCGAGCCGCGGTACACCCGCGCCTACCTGGCCGCGGTCGAGGCCGGGGTCCGCGCGCCGACCGACGAGGCCCTCGCGCACATCGCGTCCGGGCTCGGCGTCGACCCGGACGATCTGCGGCACGGCCGCCCGCCCGGCGCCGCCGAGGCGCTCACCCGCACGCTCGCCGAGGCCCGGGTGCGCCTGTCCCGCGGCGAGACCGGCGCGGTCGAGGAGATCGCCGCAAGCGCCGAGCGCGACGCCGAGCGGTACGCGCTGCCCGAACTGCGCTGCCGGGCCGTCTACCTGACCGGAGAGATCGAGCTGCATCGCGGTCGGGTCGCGGAGGCCGCTGCCGCCTATCATCGAGCAGGCTCGATGCTGCCGGACGGGCAGCCGGACCTGCGCGCGGCCGTCAAGGCCCGCGAGGCGTACTGCCTGCAGATCGACGGTGCGACCGGCGCCGCCGTGGCGCTGCTGGAGGCCGAGCTGCGCACCGTGCGCGCCGCCGCCGAGCCGGACCCCGACGCGCAGGTCCGGCTGACCAGCGCGCTCGTCTACACGTTCCTGGAGCAGGACTGGCGCGAACGGGCCCGCCGGCTGGAGCGCGAGGCCCTGCCGCTGCTGCCGCACGTGGTGAACCGCGAGTGGGTGGCCCAGTTCATCGCCACCGTCGCCCAGCTGCGCCGCGAGCACGACCTGGCCGAGACCGAGCGGCTGCTCGGCGAGGCCCTCGCCATCTACACCGACCTCGGCCTGACCCGCGAGATCGGCATCTGTGAGTGGGCCCGCGGGTACGTCCTGCGCCGCGTCGGCCGGGCCGGCGAGGCCGCCGACTGCTTCGAGCGGGCCCGCACGGTCCTCGGCGACGTCGGCGCGGTGCAGGACCACGCGGGCGCGACGCTGGAGCTGGCCGAGGTACGCCGGCTGGAAGGCGCCCTCGACGAGGCCGAGCGGCTGGCCCGGGCCGCCGCCGACATCTGCCGGCAGACGCATCACGTCGAGTGCATGGCCGAGGCCGACCGGCTGCTCGGGCGGATCGCCGCGGCGCGGGGCGCCCCCGACGCCGAGCGCCTGCTGCGCAGCGCGGCCGACCGCTACGCCGCCGCCGGCCTGGCCGCCGAGCTGGTCACCACCAGCCGCCTGCTCGGCGAGCAGCAGCGCGTCACCGGCGACCTCGCGGGCGCGGCCGAGAGCTTCCGGCGCGGCCTCCAGGCCGCCACGAGACTCGCATGACGACCGGCATCGGCGCGCGCATCCTCGCGCTGCGCACCGGCCGCGGCCTCACGCAGCGCGACCTGGCCGAGCCCAACTACACGGCCGCGTACGTCTCGTCGGTCGAGAACGGCCACCGCGTCCCGTCGAGCGACGCGCTGGCCCACTTCGCCGCCCGGCTGGCCGTCGACGTCGCCGAGCTGTCCACCGGCCGCCGCCCCGGCGAGGCGCTCGAGCTCGACATCGAGCTGCTCACGATGAGCCATTCGCAGCAGTGGTACTCCGGGATCGCCGCGTCGTCCACCGAGCCCGGCGAGCGGCGGGCGGAGGCATCGATCGTCCTCGGCCGGATCGAGTCCGCGGTGGACGCCGCCGCCGCGCACTTCGAGCGCGCCCACCGCCTCCTCGCCGACGCCCCGCCCCACCACCGCGCCGCCGCCGTGGCCGGGCGCGCGTGGTGCGCCCGCCGCCAGGGCGACCCGGGCTACGCGGCCTACCTGCTCGGCGCGCTGCGCGACGAGCTGGTCCGCGCGGAGCTTCCGGCGCCGGGCGCGCTGCTGGCGGTACAAACGCTGCTTGGTCTTTGTCAGAACGACCTCGGCGAGGATCCCGCGCCCGCCGTCGCGACGGCCCTGGAGCTCGCACCGGCCGGCGACCCGGCGCGCACGGCCGAGCTGCACCTGACCGTGGCCCGCACGCTGGCCGCGACCGGCGACCCGGGCGGTGCCGCGGCGGCCCTGGACGCGGCCCGTCAGGCGCGCCTGGCGGACTGGCTGGCGGCCCCGATCGCCGAGGTGCGCCGCCTGCGCGGCCGAGCCAGGCTCGCGACGGGCGACCTGGGCGGCGCGCTGGCCGACTTCACCGCTGCGTCGGCCGGCCTGCCGGGCGACCCCGACCTCGCCGCAGACCTCGCCGTCACGTACCGCGCCCTGGGCAGCTCGGCAACCGCGGCCGCGCTGCTGGCGGACGTCGCGTCCGACACGGCGGCGGTCCACCGCGCGCGGGCCCTCCTCGACCCGGAGGCGGCCGAGGGCCACCTGCGCGCGGCGATCGCCCTGCTCAAGCCGACGGGCCCGCGCCGCGACCTGGCCGACGCGGTGCTGGCCCTGGCCGACCACCTCACCGCGGCCGGCCGCACCGAGGAGGCCCTGGACACCCTGGCCGACGGCCTGGCCGCGGTCGACGCACTCGGCCGGCCGTCATGACACTGGACCCCGGAGCGCCGCGCGCAGGCCGCGTGACTCAGGGCTCGACCGTCGGCACGCGGCTCGCCAGCGTGCTCAGCCCGCGGGCGAGCAGCCGGGCCTCGCGTCGCCGGGCGTACTCCAGGTCGAGTACCAGCTCGGGGTCGAGCCGCTCGGTCGGCCGCTCGGCCAGCGCGAGGACGCCGGCGGACCAGCGATGCAGGTCGCGGACCGCGAGGCTCAGCCGGCGGTGCACGGCGGCCTGGCCCGCGCGCAGCGGATCGGCCGCCCACGGTGCGGTCGTCCGGGCCATCAGCCGGGGCACGCCGGTGCGTTCCAGCTCGGCCTCGACCCTCGCGGGTCCGGTCGAGCGCTCGTCCTTTCGTAGCAGCGCCACGGCCGCGCGGGACCGCAGCTCGACGACCGCGTCGTCCGGCCAGCCGTCCGGCAGGCCGAGCCGGCGGTGGCAGGCCCGTACGACCCAGGCCCGCAGGTTGCTGGGTGTCGAGCGGCTGCGCTCCACGCCGTCGACCGCCACCGTCACGCGGTCCGGCCCGAGCACCCGGTGCGCCGCGGCGATCCAGCTGCCGAGCGCGGCCAGCGGCTCGTCCCCGTCGACCAGACGCTCGTAGTCGACCGCGACGACGACCGCGTCGGCGTCGAGCAGCTCGGCCCGCAGCAGCGCGGCGACGCCGGACGCCGCCGGGTCGGGCGCCTGCTGGCGCGGGTGCAGCGTCGCGCAGGTCAGGACCGGGCCGGCCGGGCCCTCGGCCGGGAGCCCGAGCACGGCCGGGTCGCGCAGCCGCCCGGCGAGCACGGCCGGCTCGGTGCGCGCCGCGTGGCTGACGAGCGCGGCACGGCGCGACACGGCCGAGCGGGCCTCGTTCCAGCCGAGGTACCGCGCGGCCACCGGCTCCAGCGGCCGCGCCTCGGGGAGATCCGGCGGGGCGGGGTGGTGCCGCAGCGCCGCGCGCAGGGCGTCGTCGTCGCGGCCGGACCGGTACACCGGCACGGAAGCGTCGGCGGGCAGCGGCTCGACCCGGATCGGCGCGGCAGCGACGAGGTCGTAGGGCGAGTTGCCGTACCACAGCAGCGGCAGGGCCGCCGCGTCGCGCGTCGACAGGGAGACGACGACGATCCGCTGCGCGACGACGGCCCCGGCCAGGACCGCCTCGACGTCGGCGAGCAGCCGGCCCGGTACGACGGCGTGCCGGACGGGATCGGGGAGCGCCGCGAGGACGCCGGCGAGCGCCGCCCACCGCCGCGGCGCCTCGGTCACGCCCGGGTGCCGTACAGCACGCGGCCGGTCTCCGGCGGGTCGACAATGCGCGGGAAGCGCAGTGTCCACAGCACCTTGCCCTCCTCGGCGGGCGGCACGCCCGGGACGGCCAGGCTCGTCTCGTCGAGTTTGCGCTGCCCCACGAGCTTGCTGTACCACAGGTGCGGCGGCCGCACGGCGAGGTCGTAGTCCCGGTTGCGGATGTGGCCGCTCAGCATGTCGTAGGTCTCCGCCAGGCGCTCCAGCCACCAGCTGCCCTTGGCCGGCAGCGGCAGCGGCACCACGCCGCGCAGCAGCTCGTCGACGTTCGCGAGGGCCCTCATCTCGGCGGCCGAGCCCGCGTCGGCCTCCAGCAGGTCGTTGAGGCGCTGCCCGATCTCGGTCTGCAGGATCTGGGCCTGCTTGGTCTCGAACCGCTGCAGCCCGTCCTGCCCCGCGAGCAGCGACGCGCCGCCCACCCAGACCGACGGGTCGTGCGCGGCCAGCCAGACGAACCGCCGGACCAGCTCGTGCAGCTTGCGCCGGTCGGGCCGGGTCGGGTCCTCCAGCCCGGCGACGGCCGCCGCGGACAGTTCGACCGTGCCGCGGAGGTCATCGCCGGCCCGGCCGAGGACCGGCAGGCCGGGCACGAACTCGTTCGTCGGCGCGTAGCCCGGGTCCAGCCGACGAACCGCCCCGACGGCCCGCTCCCTGATCTCGTCGGCGTCGCCCGTGGCCACGCGCAGGCGCAGCAGGTGGATCCGCGCCCACGTGTCCCAGGCGGGTTCGCCGCTCTCCTCGGCCGCCCGGAACTGCCGGGCGAACGGGCCGATGACGTCGTCGGCGGCCAGCTCGCGCCACAGCGCCGCCAGCTCGTCGGCGAGCCGCTCGGCCGGCGGCCGCTCGACGACCACCGGTTCCGGCTCCGGTTCCGGCTCCTGGATGACGACCTCCGGCGGCGGTGGCGGCTCGTCCCGTACCTCCGCGACCGCCGGCTGGGAGCCGCCGCGGGAGAGCAGCGCGAGCAGCGCGTCCTCCACCGGCCGGAGCGACTCGACGCGGTGCTCGTTGAGATCGGCCAGGAAGCGCAGCACGTTGCGGCGCACCAGCTGGTCGTCGGGGCCGCGCAGCGCGTCCAGCAGCAGCTCGTCGAGGCGCGGTGACGTGTCCATGTCAGGCATCAGTGCATCCCGTTGAAAGGTTCCCAGGTAGGCCGGAGCTCGGCCTCGCTGCGCTGCATCGCCGCCTTGAAGACGACGCCGGCCGTGCGCTCGACGTCGCGCAGCTTCTTCGTGCTCCAGTACCGCGGCGTGCCCCGGTGGATGGTGGCCCGGCCCCGCACGTCGAGTCCGAGGACGTACGGCCCCGAGGTCTGGTCGGCCGGCCGGGAGACGTGGAGCGACCCGATCGGCACGTCGCGCGGCCCGCCGCCGGCGCCGCCCGGGTGCCGCAGGTACAGGTTGTAGTCGCCGTCCTTCGACGGGGCCGGAAGCGGCGCCGAGAGCCGCCCCGGCACGCCCGGGCTGTCCTGCTCGTCGAGCTCGTGGAAGAACAGCGGGAACTGCTCGACCAGCGGCCGCTTCGCCGGCCAGGCCGGGAACACGAGCCGCTTGCCGTCCTTGGCCTCCGGGTCGTCGGGCGGGGCGTCGACCACGATCTCGCACGAGAGCGAGCGCAGCCGCCCCTCCGCCTCGTCCCAGTCGTCGTACAGGTCGGCCCGGAGGTCCAGCGCGTGGGCGGCGGGCACCAGGTAGTGCGGGTCGCCCTGGCAGATGTTGACCCACGGCTTGAGGTTCTGATCGATCTGCAGCTGCATCCGGACCCGCGACTCCCGGCCGGAGCTCGGCTTGGCCAGCCAGATGCCCGGATCGGGCCGGAAGCCCTCCTGCTCGCGGGCGTAGGTCTCGTACCGGAAGACGCCCCACTGGATCGACTCGGTGTCGTCGATCGGCCGGTGGACGTCGAGCAGCGGGACGAGCGGGCCCCACGCCGACCGCACGCCGATCAGCGCGCCGTCGTCGAGGTCGTCCATCCGGATGCCGCCCGAGATGAGGTCCGACCACGTGCGGCCGAGCTTGAGCTGCTTGAAGCTGCACGGCAGCGTGTGCCGGAGATTGTCGACGTCGATGCTCACGATGGTGCGGCCCTCGGTGAGCTCCTTGCGCTCGTTGACCACGCCGCCGACCCGCAGGCCCAGCGAGTGGCCCCAGCAGGCGCCGATCGCCGCCGCCTGCTTGGCGTACGCGCTCTCGACGGTGAGCGCCGCCGGGTTCCAGCGCAGGCGGGTCGCGTCGGCGTCGCCGCCCGGGAGGTCCTTCGTGACCACCTCGCGCATCAGCGGCATCTTGCTCGTCTGGCCCGACAGCATGACGCGGTCGAGCCGCTCCGGGTCGTCGAGCGTGGAGCGGGCCAGCCAGCCCGCCAGCGAGACGGCGCGGGCGAGCACCGGCCGGGCCAGGGTGACGAAGTCGCTGCGGGACAGCGGGATGCCGGCGGACGGGACGAGCGCGGCGAGCTTCTGCTTCGTGTTCACGTCGACCGGGTTGAGCACCCGCTGCACGGCCTCCCGCGGGATGACGTAGTCGCCGTCGCGGTCGGCGCCGAGCTCGATCTTCGCCGTCTCGGCCAGGTCCCACAGCTGCTGGAACGGCAGGCGATCGCCGTCGGCGGCGTAGTGGGTGGGCACGGCCTCCCGCAGCGCGTCGACGAGGTCCGGCGGGACCGGGTGGGCCATCGGCGAGCGGACCACCCGCGGCGCGAGCCGGGCGCCGCGCAGGTCCTCGGGCAGTGAGGCGTCCACCTTCTCCCGCAGCTGGGCCCGGGCGCCGCTGTTGCCGTCGTGGGCGTCGCCGGCGAGGAGGGCGTCGACGATCGCCGCCTTGAGCCAGTAGAACACCCGCAGGGTGAGGTAGTCGCCGCCGAGCTGCGGATGCCCGGTCGAGTTGATGACCTCGGGCCGGATGACGTAGAAGCGGCCCTGCACCACCTCGTCCACACCGTCGAACTTCGGCGTGACGTCGACCAGAGTCAGCCGGATCAGGGCCAGGTCGGTCGTGCCGGCGCCGATGTCGATCACCAGCATGTTCTGCCGCCAGGTCGGCGGCTCGCCGGGCCGGGTGTCGACCCGGCGGGACTGCGCGCGCAGTGTCTCCGCGCCGAACTCGCGCCGCTTGCCGCCGAAGTCCTGCATGAGGAAGAACAGGCCGGCCGCGACGCCCTCGTCGTAGGCCATGACGACGTTGGTCACGTCGAGGCAGTGCTCCAGGAGCGTCCGGAGGTGGCTGCGCTCGTGCGGCGGCGTGGTGGTCGGGTAGGTGACCACCAGGTCGTTGAGCCACTTCGGCTCGCCGTCGCGGTCCTGGTGGGCGTACCCCTCCGACTCCCGCACGAGCTGGTGGTACACGTGCACGATCAGGTTGTCGGTCGAGGCGGCCTGCTGGCGGTCGTCGAAGACGTCCTTCAGTACCTCCGGCTTGAGCAGCTTGGACTTGAGCCGCTGCCAGACGTCGGAGCCCTTGCCGCCGAGCTCGATCGCGAGCGGGTTGCGCTCGGTGATGCGCACCGTGCTGGCGATCTCCTTGCGCGGCTCGCGCCCGGGCCGGCGAAACTCGACCTGCCGCAGTTGGTAGTCCCACATGGGCGGAACCCGGAACGCCTTGTCGTAGCAGGCGAGCAGCCGCGGCGCGAGCCACAGCTTCAGCGGCTTGTCGGCGGCCGAGAGCCGGCCCTCGAAGGCGAGGCTCACCGCGTCGAGGAGCGGGTCGGTCGAGTCCTCCCGGGCGTCGCCGGTGCGCATCCGGCCGATCAACAGGTCGGCGAGGCTGCCCGCGTCGTCGGCGTCGGCGTCCGGCACCGCCGCGTTGACCTCCTTGACCAGCGTCTCGAGGTGCGTGAGCCAGTCGGCCCGCAGTTCGGGCGGGGCCGGCTCGCGCAGCAGGTCGGCGAGCTGCCGGCTCAGCGACTCGGCCTGGCCCTCGTCGAATCCGCTCAGGGTGAACGTCCGGGCGTCGAACAGGGCGACCGTCGACGCCGACGTGCCGAAGTCGATGGCGGCGAACCCGGTGTACGGGTCGCGCTCGCCGGCGCCGCGATGGCGCAGCGGCGCCGGCAGCCCGCGGCTGTCCGGGTCGGCCCCGACGATCGGCGGCGCGGGCGTGCCGCGGGGCGCGAACTCCAGCGTGACGAGCACGCGCTCGGCGATCGGGGTGCCGGCCTGGTCGGTGTAGGAGTACCGCCAGGTGACCTCGACCGGGAAGGCCGGACCGTTCGCCGGCGCGAGGTACGGGTCGAGCGCCTCGACCCGCAGCGTCCGGTCGCGGCTCACCTCCTGCCGGCCGTGGACCCACTCCGATGCCGCGGTGGCCGCGTCCCAGGCGGAGCGCAGCGCGTGACGCAGGTCGCCCCGGTCCCCGACGGCGTGGTACGTCACCTCGGCGATGCGCACGTCGCTGACCTGACGACCGTGCCCGCCCGGCTCCGTCTGCAGGGCGACGACGGGCAGGGCGTACGCGCCGTCCCGCTCGAACAGCCGGAACTTGTGCCCGCCGAGCGGCTGGACGTTGGGGTCGGGCGCACCGTCGTGCGCACCCGGCCGCTCAGTCGTCAGATCGATCATCGCGTTCCTTCCACTCGCGCAGCACCTCGCGAAGCGGCGACTCGCCACGCGGGGCGTCGCCGGACTCGGTGTCGCCGCCCGGCTCGGCCGGGAACATCCGTCGGATCTCGTCGGTGCGCAGCAGGGCCAGGGCCGCCTCCGCGATCGACTGCTGCAGACCCCGGTGGAACTCCTCGATCTCGGCGACGAGCTTGGCCGCCACCACCGCCTTGGCGGCGTTGTTGAGATCGCGGCGCTGGCGGAAGACGTAGGACTGGTGGCGCACCAGCTGCGCCTGCCGGTCGCCGCCGGGCTCCTTGATGGCGGGGTGCCAGGGGAGTGCCCGCTCCTGCGCGGTCGGGAAGCCGGCCAGGATGCCTTCGGCGGTCGCCTCGTCGAGCTCCGCGTTCTCGTCCGGGAACGGCTCGCTGGTCCAGCTCACGTCGGTGATCGCGGCGAGCACCAGGTGCCGGTTCTCCGCCTCCTCCGGGTCGTCGCTGATCCGCACCAGCCCGTCGCCGAGCAGCTCGGCGATGTCCGGGTCGTTGAACCGCTCGCGCAGCTCGGAGGCCTCGTCGTTGCGATCGGCGATCCACTGCTCGACGGTGGCGGCGAACGCCGTCTGGCCCTGCTGGATCTGCTCCTTGCAGGTGAGGGCGAACGGCTTGCGGAACGACTCCGTCGTGCTGTGCTCGCTCGCCCGGCCGGAGCGGACCTTGCCGGGCAGCCGGAACTTCGAGCTGAGCTCGGTCGCCTGGTCCTTGCGGATCAGGCCGCGATCGCTGCGCAGCAGCAGCGCCTTCCAGACGTCCCAGGACGCGACGGCGGTGTCCGTCGCGGTCTGGATCTCGGTCAGGAGCTCGTTGCCCTCGGTGGTCCTGATGGCCAGCGGGTCGCGGAACTCGGCGACCCGGGCGGTCAGCTGGTCGTGGTGCGCGCGGAGGTCGTCGCTGAGCGCGGTGAGCTTGAAGCGGGCCTGCTCCGCGGCGCCGGCCGCCTTCGGCAGTCCCACGTCCGGCAGCGTCCGGCACAGCCGGGTCAGCGCGTCCTTGAGCCGGTCCGCCTGCCGCTGCAGCCCCTTGAGCTTGTTGTCCAGGCCGTGCGCGGTCGCGTGCCGCTCGATGAGGCGGCGCAGGTGGTTGAAGCCGCCGTCGGCGACGAACCCGGCCATCGTGGCGACCCAGGGGCTGTCCGGCTCCGCCTCGGCGACCCGGGTGCCGATGTCCCGCCAACGGGCGACGACCTCGGGCACCGCCTGGCGGGCGGTCGCCAGCTTGGCCGACTCCTCGTCGGGGAAGCTCGTCGGGATCCTGCCCAGCTCGATCGCGACCACGGAGGACGTCAGCACGATGCGGTCGTCCTGCTGCCGGACCAGGTCGACGGCGCCGTTGTAGAACTCCTTGAACTGCTGGGACGCGGAGCGCAGCTCCTCCATCGTGACCGGGCCGGCCGACGGCAGCACCGGCTGGCCGACCTTGTCCAGCGCGTTGCCGACGGCCAGGATCGACTCGCGCAGCTCGGCCCGGTCCCGGCCGTGCTGCTCCAGCATCGTGTAGAACGTGTCGGGCACGTTCGTCCCGGCCTTCGCCGCGTCGTAGACGGTGAGGATGGTGTGGGTGTCGCGCAGCACGCTGCGCGAGAGGAACTCGTCGCGCTTGGCCGACCGGCGCGCGGTCAGGCCGGGGAAGTCCAGTAGCAGCACCTCGTTGTCCCCGGTGAGCCCTTCCAGCGGCCAGCACAGCGGGTCGACGAGCACCCGGTAGCGCACCCGGCGGATGAGCGGGAACGTCCGGCGCAGCGCCGCGCCGTCGGTCTCGACGTCGCCGGCCGACAGGGCGCCGCCGCCGGGGCGCGGCGGGAAGGTCTTGCTGACGCTGGTGCCGTCGCCGAGGTCGAGGGCGTCGCGGACGATCGTCTTGTCCACGCTGATCGACGACTTGAGCAGCTCGCGGCCGCAGAGATGCCCGTCGCGCACGGCGAGCAGCTCGATGACGATCTTGCGAACTTCCAGGTTGTCGACGGGCTCGCCGTGGTCCGGCCAGATGTGCGTGCGGCACCAGGCGTCCAGGCGGTTCCAGCCCTCCGCGATCGGGTCGTACCCGTCGAGGGCGGGCAGGATGTCGTCGCGCTTGATCGCTCGTACCGCGGCCGCCAGCTCGCCGAGCATGTACTCGACGCAGCGGGTCAGCTCCGACTCAGAAAGGTAGTCGATGGTGGCGTTGCCCTGCAGTTGCGTGGGCTCGCCCGGCTTGCCGGGAAACAGGTACAGCGCGGTGACATTGCCGGTGCTCGCCCGCTGCTCGACCGGCAGCAGGTCGGGCCGGCCCAGCAGGGTGCCGATCAGCATGGACTTGCCGACGCTGAACTCGCCGACGACGCCGATCGCGATGGGGTCGCGCACCTGGCGCAGCAGATCGTGGGCGTGCTGCTCGACGTCCTGGCAGAGCTTCGAGACAGGGCCGGAGTCGGGGAGTTGTTCGGCACCCAGCGCCGCGATCACCGCGTCGCCGAACTCGCGTGCCTGGGCCACGGAAATGGTCAACTGCACTCCTCGAGCTGAGCCGGCCGATGCGGTGCCGGTGGCAAAGGCGTGGCGCCCCGATGGTGACGGAGCCCGCTGCGTTCGCACAATGGCCTGAACTCTCGACCGGCGGGCGCTCATCGGTGGATCACTCTCGACCGAAGCGGGGGTGGTTTCCGCGTCGGCCCGGCCCGACACTCGGGTGGCCGAGCCAGTCGACGCCGAACGGTGGACGATGACTACCGCCTCGCCCATTGCCGCTGCCCGTACTGACGAGACCGTTGTCGACCGCGTCGGCCGGGTGCCGCACGTCGCCGGCGAGCTGCTGAGCCTCGCCGAGGACACGCCGGAGCTGGGCCCCTGCCGCGCGCAGCTCGTCGCCCTCGCCGCGGCGCTCGACCCGGACGCCCCCGACGAGGGGTGGGCCGACCTCGACGTGGTCGCCACGTTCGGCCGGCCCGAATCCGTGGCGCCCGCCCAGCTGCCGCGCCAGTCGTGGCGAATCGCCCTCGACGAGGCGCCGGCCGTGCTCGTGTTCCTCCCGGTGCTCATCACCTGGTTCGGGCTCGCCATCGCCACGCTTGCCTACGGTCGGATGCTCGCCGACCCGGCGACCCGTGCCGCCGCCGAGGGGCGCAGCTTCCTGCAGCTGTGGCAGGAGGGCTTCGGCGGCAAGCTGCCGACCGTCTTCGACTTCGGTCACATCGCGTTCGGCGCCCTGGTGCTCATCGGGCTGCTCATCATCGTGACCGTCGTGGGGCTGGTGCTGCGCCGCCGTGACGACGCCCGCCGCCAGGCCCGCGCCGCCGAGGTGAGCGCCCAGCTGCTCAACGCGCTCGTCCGCGCCCAGCTGGTGCTCAACCAGCGGCGGCTGGCGTCACCGGTCCGCTTCGCCGCCGAGCTGTCCCAGGCCGCGCTGCTGCTCGGCGAGCTGCTCACCCGCACGGGCGCGGCCCAGGACAGCACCGCGAGCCTCGCCGACCGCAACGCCCGGGCCGCCGAGGAGCTCTCGACGTCCATCGTGGAGCTGCGCGGTGCCGTGTCCACACTGGACCAGACCGGCGCCGGGGTGCGGCAGGCCACGGAGACGCTCGACGCGGCGACCGCCCGGCTCAGCGACGATCTCACCCATCGCGCCACCGCGGCCGCCGACCGGCTCGAACAGGCGACCGCCGCCACCGTGGGCCGGCTCGACGCGGCGAGCGAGCAGGCCACCACCAACGTCGGCCGGTTGCAGACGGCCGGGGAGGCGACCCTGCGCGAGGTCGCCGGCCGCATCGACGGCGTGCTCGGCGACGTCGCCGTCCGCATCGGCACCACCACCGACGGCCTGCGCGCCGCTGGCGAGCGGTTCGCGGCGCAGATGGCCGACTCGTCCCGCGACGCGTCCGTCCACATCGGCGAGTTCTACGGCGACGCGGTCGCCACGGCCGCCGTCACGCTGGCCGCCCGGATGGCGGAGGCCGGCCGCGAGCTCGACGCCGCGGTCGAGGTGATCCGGGCGAGCGCCGAGCGCAACGCCACGACGGTCGAGTCGGCCACCGGCGTGTACACCGCACTCGCGGCGGCGCTCACGGAGGCCACGACCGCGCTGCGCGACTCGGCGTCGCTGATGAACGCCTCGGTCGAGCGGCACGCCGGCGTCACCCGCGACTCGGAGTTGGCCATCGGCGCGCACACGGAGCGCCTCGCCGCCTCGGCCGACGCCATCGACGGCACCGGCCGCTCGCTGGTCGCCAGCACCGGGCGGATCGACGAGGCCGGTGTCGAGGCCGCGCGGCACGCGAGCGCGGTGCGCGAGCTCGGCGAGCTGATTCGCACCGTTCTCGGTGAGGTCGGGACCACCGCGCGGGCGGCCGAGGCGACGGCGGACGCGGCCCGGCGGGCGGCCGAGCAGACCGAGCGGACGCTGCGGAGCATCGAGGCCCGCGGCGAGGCGCAGGCGGCCGACCTGCGCGAGGAGGCGGCGCTGATCGGCGCGGCGGTCGACCGGCTCGCGACGGTCTTCGACGGCGTCGCCGCGCGGCTCGCGCAGCCGCCGGCCCCGGCCCCGGCGTCGCCGCCCACGGTGAACACCCCGGGCGCGGCACCCATCAACGATTGGACGGAGTGGTCATGAGCGGACACGTCGTGGCCGAGATCCTGCTGTCGATGGTCAGCCTCGGCCTGCTCGGCTGGGTGCTGTACCTGCGGCGCCGCCCGGCGCCGCTCCCACCGCCGGCATCCCCTTCGCTGCCGCCTTCGCCCGCGCCGGACCCGGTCTACATCGACCGGCCGGTGATCGAGGAGCGGATCGTCGTCCAGGAGCGGGTCGTCTACGCCGATCCCGTGGAGCCGGACCTGGCGATCGGCCCGATGGAGTACCTCGCCGAACCGCAGGCCCTCCCGGACGTCCCCGACGCCGTGCACGACAGCATCCTCGACGGCGCCCGCCTCGGCGGCCTCGTGGTGCGCGGCGCGGCGGTCCGCGGCGACCTGGCCCGTCGCGAGGCGCGGCTGCGCCGCCAGGCGATCTCCATCGCACTGCTCAACCAGTTCAACCCGCCGGTCCTGCTGTCGACGATCGCCACCGGACTGGCCGGGGCCGAGCGCTCGCAGGTCGGCGCGGCACAGGTCTGCCGCAGCGCCCAGATCAAGGTGGCCGACCGGGCCCGCGAGCTCGACGCGGCCTGGCGCAACGGGGCCGGCGAGGAGATCGGCGCGCTGCTGCGCGAGGTGGCCGCGGCGCTCGCCGACGCGCTCACGCTGGCCGCCCGGCACCGCAACCAGCCGGAGAGCGCGCTGGCCACCGAGGTGACGTGCGTGCTGTCCCGCCTCGGCGACATGCCGGCCCGCCAGCACCTGGCGTTCGGCGTCGGTGCCGCCCCGGTGCTGCGGCTGAGTCCGGAGAAGGGCTTCGAGGAGCTGTTCCGGCCGGCGCCCGCCCCGTCCGGCCGGTCGCTGCTGCCGCAGACCCCCACCGCCGTGTCCTGGCAGGCGTTCGAGTCGCAGGCGGGCGAGGTCATCGTCGCGTGCACGGCGAGCACCGCCGAGTTCCTGCGCCGCGAGCAGGTCCGCGACCGCATCGTGCCGCTGTGGTCGCAGGAGGAGCCGCCGGGGTTCGCCGCGTTCCTGGCCCAGCTCGGCATGACCCATCCGGCGTACCGGGAGGACCGCGCCGCCGTCGGCCTGTGGGACGGCCGGAGCCGCAAGCAGTGAGCGGCCCGCGTTCGGTCCTGCTCAACCCCCGGGTGCTCGCCGGCTGGCTGTTCGCCGACCTGCTCGCCGCCTTCGTGCTGATCGTCATGGGCTCGCACATCACCGCGCCGGACCCGCTGGCGGCCGCGGCGTCGCCCTCCGCGTCGGCATCCGCGTCGCTGCCGGCGTCGCCTTCCGCGTCGCCGAGCGCCGCCCCGTCACCCTCGGGACCGCCCGGCGGCCTGGAGAGCGAGCCCATCGCGATCGAGCTGCCGAACACCGCGTCCGTCGAGACCATCCGGCAGGCGATCGTCGCGAGCGGCAAGGCCCAGCTGCTGCAGGGCCGCCGCGCCGGCATGGTCCTCACGTTCGGCAAGGGCGGCCTCGCCACCGGCAACGCGGAGGCGCACCAGGTCAACGCGAAGCTTCCCGCGGTCTATCCGGACCTGTTCGGCGGGAACACCGTGTTCCGCGACTTCATCACCACCCGGGACGTCACGAACATCGAGATCTTCCTGATCGCGCGCTGACCGGCCCGCCGGCGGCCGAGGGTGAGACGACCGTCGCAGACCATCCCGGAATCCGGGGGTCTACAGTGGGGAACCGATATGCGATACGTGGCAATCGGGGACAGCTTCACCGAGGGAGTCGGCGACGAGCTGCCGGACGGGACGGCCCGCGGCTGGGCCGACCTGGTGGCGGCGGGGCTCGCCGAGGTGACCGGCGAGACCGTGCAGTATGCCAACCTGGCGATCCGCGGCCGCCTGCTCGAGCCGATCGTGACCGAGCAGCTCGAGGTGGCCCTGGCGATGTCGCCGGCGCCGACGATGATCACGCTCAACGGCGGCGGCAACGACATGATGCGCCCCGGCACCGACCTGGCCCGGCTGATCGCGCTCACCGAGCGGGCGATCGTGCGCTGCGCCGAGGCAGGGGTGCGGCTCGTCGTGCTCAGCGGCGCCGACCCGTCGGCCCGGCTGCCGTTCGGGCGGGTGATGCACCGGCGGGCCGAGGCGCTCACCGCGGCCGTCGCCGAGCTGACCGCGCGGCACGGCCTGCTGTTCGTCAACTGCTTCGGCGACGAGGAGGTCCGCCGCGCGCCGTACTGGTCGCCCGACCGCCTCCACCTCAACGCCCCCGGCCACCAGCGGGTCGCCGGGCTGGTGCTCAACGCGCTCGGCCACCCGCGCGAGGCGCACCGCGTCGACCCCGGGCCGGTGGCGGCCCAGGGGCTGTTCACCGAGGCCCGCTACTACCGCGAGCACGTGCTGCCCTGGGTCCGCCGGCGGGTCGGCGGGCGGTCCTCCGGCGACGGCCGCGCCGCGAAGTACGCGACGTGGCGGCCGATCCCCGGGAGCGGTTAAATCACCGGGTGACCTCCGACGCACCCGGCTGGGACGCCATCGACGCCGCTCTGGAGCGGCTCTATCCCGGTGTCGAGCCGAAGCACTTCGCCACCCTGATCAAGTGGCGGCTCGGCGGGCCCGACCCGCTCGACGGCATCAGCTACTACCCCCGGCTGGATCCGGTGCCGCACTGGCACATCGTCAGCTACGGCATGACCGAGCTCTACGAGAAGGAGTCGGAGAACGCCGAGGAGTCCGGGTGGGGCTTCGAGTTCACGTTCCGGCTGCGCCGCGATCTTGACGACCCCGCGGACCAGGACCCGCCGATCTGGGCCGCCAACTTCCTGCAGAACCTCGCGCGGTACGTCTTCGAGACCGGCAACTGGTTCGAGGTCAACCACCACATGGACCTCAACGGGCCCATCGCGCTCGACCAGGAGACGCTCATCCGGGCGATCGCGTTCACCGAGGATCCGGAGCTCGGCACGATCGAGACCCCGCACGGCATCGTGCAGTTCCTGCAGATCGTCGGCCTGACCCCCGACGAGTACGCGGCGACCCAGGCCTGGAGCGTCCGGGACCTGCTCGACCTGCTCGCCGAGCGGCTGCCGCTGCTGGTCACCGACCTCGACCGCGGCTCGGCCATCGACGACCCGGTCATCGCCGAGGCGGTCGAGGAGGGCCGCCGCCGCGACGGCTCGGCCACCGGCACCCTGGCCGTCGCCGAGTTCTCCTGGCGCCCCGACGGCGACCTGATCCGGCTGGTCGTCGGCGCGCACATCGCCGAGCGGGTGGCCCAGACCCTGCTCGGCCGCCTGCCGTTCGGCCGGGCGCTGACCGTCAACGGCCCCGACTCCACGGCGGTGTTCACGTCCGGCAGCTACTTCGTCGGCGCCGAGGAGGAGTCGAGCACGCTGGAGGTCGTGCTCACCGTGGAGGCGCTCGACGGGCTGGCCGCGGTGCTGATCCCCGAGGCCGGGGTGCGGGCGGTGCCGGCCGCCGAGTCGCTGGTCGTCGAGATCACCCGGTCCGGCCTGCGCGACAGCGACGGTAATGTCGTGGAGACGATCGGCTGACGCACTATCGTGTGCGGATGTGCGGACGGTGACGCTGGTGCTCGTCGACGGTTCGGGATCGGTGCTCGGCTCGTTACCCGCCTTCGACGTCGATCTTCCGTGGTGGGCCGAGGTGGCCGACGTCGTCGACGGCGCCCGTGAGCGGTTCGGTGCCGACGTCACCGTGCTGCGGCTGCTGCACGCCGACCGGCCGCAGCAGCCCGGCGGTGCGGTCACCTACCTGGCTTCGGTGCGCGGCCCGGTGTCCGGGCTGGCCCCGGCCGACGTGGACCTGCACCCGCATCCGCGGCGTGCGCCGTACGCGGAGGTCGGCGGGCCGGAGGCGAGCCTGCGGTGGGCCGCCGCCGAGCTGCGCGACCTGGGCCTCGGCGCGCCGGTGCGCACCGTTCAGCGCAAGACCTGGAACCTCTCCGCGTTGTGGCAGCTCGACGGGGTTTCCCGGCGGTACTGGCTGAAGCATCTTCCGCCCTTCCTCAAGGCCGAGAGTGAGGTGCTGGCCTGGCTCGGGGTGGTCGCCCCGGGGGCCGCACCCCGCCTGCTCGCCGCCGACGGCACGGGGCGCCAGCTGCTCGGCGACCTTCCCGGCGAGGACCGGTTCGGCGCCCCGGCGGCCGAGCGCTTTGCGATGGCCGATCTGCTGCACGGGGTGCAGCGCTGGGCCCTCGACGAGCCGCCGCTCGGTGTTCGCGACCGGCGGGGGGTGCTCCTGTACCGCCAGATCATGGTCGCGGCGGAGCCGTGGCTCGCCGAGATCTTCGGCCTCGGCGACCTGCTGAGCGGGCTCCCTTCGCGGTTGGCGGCGGTGGCCGACTGCGGCGTGCCGGACACGCTCGTGCACGGCGACTTCCATCCGGGCAATGTGCGGGCGGCTCCGGGTGTACCGCCGGCGGTGCTGGACTGGGGCGACGCGTTCCTCGGCCACCCCGCATTCGACATCCTCCGCCTGGTCGAGGGCCTGCCCGACGCCGATGCCTCGGCGTTGATCGAGCACTGGGCCGGGCTGTGGCGGCGGGTGGCGCCCGGCAGCGACCCGATCCGGGCGGCCTCGCTGCTGCGGCCGGTCGCCCCGCTGCTGGGGGCCGCGGTCTACGCCAACTTCGTCCACAACATCGAGCCTAGTGAATGGCCATACCATTCGCTCGACGTCCCCGACTGCCTCCGGACGGCCGTCAACCTGGGCTGATCTGGTTTGTCGTACCGGTGCTGTACAACTACCCGCGTGGATCTGGACTTGGATTTCGCGCAGCGGTCGGCGGCGCCGGTGATCGCGCCGGTGCGACCCCGGAAGCTGGCCAAGGTCCCGTTCGTCGAGCTCGCCGACGGCCGCCTTCAGGGCGTCGTGTCGAGCGGCTCGGACATCGAGCGGGTCTATGTCTCCTCGATCGGTGCCGGCTCGCACGGGCTGAGCTGCAGCACCAACAACAACCGGCCGTGCGGTGGGTTACGCGGCTCCTATCCGTGCAAGCACCTCCAGGCGCTGCTCGACGAGGCCGTGCTGCAGTACGGGGCCGATCGCGTCGCCCGCTACCTGCGCATCGAGGTCGAGGAGGGCAAGAGCCTGCTCCAGGGCCTGCACTCCCACCACGAGCCGTCCCCCGCCGCCACCGTCTTCAGCAGCTTCCTGCGCCACCTGGCCTATCTGGAGCTGCCCGTCACCACCGACCCCATCCCGGAGCTGCACTGGTTCCCGGGGACAGGAGCTCGCTGATGCTCGCCCTGCTCGACAACACCGAGGACGAGGGCCTTCCCGAGGCGCTCGACCTGCTCGCCGCGGTGGACGAGGGACTCGTCGCCGGGTTCGCCCGTGTCGACGAGGACCGCGCCGCCGCCCTGACCGCCCTGGCCGGCGCCTTCGCCGGCAGCCCGCTGGCCGACCGGGTCGCCGAGGCCGTGGAGAAGATCGCGGCCGGCTCGATCGCCGACGAGCACCTGTTCGCCCTGGCCGCCGCCCGCGTCGCGATCCTGGGCGCAGCCCACGACGCGCTGCTCGCCCGGGCCGACGCTGCCCTGAGCCGCACCCGTGCGGCCTGGTCGGGCGAGCCCGGCCCCGCCGCCGCGGCGGTCAACCTGCTCGCCGGCAGCCGCTCCTGGCTGCGCGAGCTGGCGATCACCGGCTGGCGCGGCGTCGACCACGACCTCGTCTCGGCCGCCGGCCAGGTGATCGAGGCGACGCTCGCCGACCCGGAGCTGCGCCGCCTGGCCGTGCTGCTCGACGGGCTCGCCGCCGAGCTGCGGGCGTCCAGCCCCATCGCCACCCTGGAGCGGGTGCCGGTGCGCCGCTGGGCCGACCTGTGGAGCCGCGCGCTGCTGCTGGCCCAGGACGGCGGGCGCGCCCAGCGGGCCGCCGGCGCCGAGCCGGTGACGGGCCGCCTGCTGGTGCTCGGCGCCGACGTCCACGAGCACGGCACGGCCGTGCAGGTCCAGGTCCACGGCGTGCTGGAGGCCGGCGGCGCCGAGCCGCGGCTGGTGCGCGCGAGCGTCGCTGCCGCGAAGGTCGACACGATCGTCGGCCCGGCCGTCTGGGGGCTGTTCCAGGGCCAGCCGATGCTCATGACCGCGCTCGCCGAGCGCCGCAGCCTCGACCTCACCGACATGCCCCTGCTCGCGAGCGGCGACCTGGTCTGGCACGACGACCGGGCCAAGCCGGGCGCACCGGCCGAGCCGTTCGCGACCGCCCGGGTGCTGCTCACCGGCGCGCTGGCCCCGGCCGTCCCGCCGCTCGACCGGCACCCGGCCCGCATCGCCGAGCCGGTGTTCGTCGAGGGCCAGAGCCCGATCCCGGTCGACACCACGCGGCTGCCCGCCTGCGGGCCGCTCACCCCCGAGGCCGTGACCGCCGCGTCCGCCGTCATCGGCCTGCTGCGCTGGGACGCCGGGCGGTGGACGGTCCAGCCGATCTCGGTCGAGACGACGGTGAAGAAGAAGACCGCCGCCGTCCATACCACCGACTGGGCGCTCGGCCCGACCGACAGCAAGGCCGCGAAGGCGGCCGGCGAGGCGGTGCAGGTGCTGCGCGAGCGCGCGGGAAGGCTGCTGCGCAAGTGAACGCCGCCGACGAGAACCGCCGCCAGGTGCTCTACTGGCGGATGCTGGGCCGGCTGTTCGAGGCCGACGAGCAGCTGTCGCTGGAGTCCGCCAGCGTCGCGATCGTCAACGACATCGGCCTGCCACCCGCCCTGCTCGACCCGGGCGTCTCGGTCGACAACCTGGTGCAGCGCCACCCCGAGCTGGCCGACGAGTTCGACGGCCTGATGAAGCCCGAGGGGGAGGGCGCGGGCGACTCCGGGGACGAGGTCCGCCGGGCCGCGCTGGTGTCGAAGCTGCTCGTCAACGTCTTCGCCACCGGCACCGGCAACGTGAGCGCCACCCAGCTGGCGACCTGGCAGTCCGACGCCGGCTGGTTCGAGCGGGCCCTCGGCATGGACCCGGGCGAGCTGCGCGGCCGGCCCAACGCGGGCGGCCTCGGCTCGGTCCTGGCCGGCCTCGAAGGCGACCTGGTCAAGCGGATGCACCTGCGGGAGGTGCTCGCCAACCCGGCGCTGGCCAAGCAGCTCACCCCGAGCATGTCGCTCATCGAGCAGCTGCTGCGCGACAAGGACAACCTCTCCGGCGTCGCGCTGGCCAACGCCAAGGCGCTCATCCGGCGGTTCGTCGACGAGGTCGCCGAGGTGCTGCGCACGCAGGTCCAGCAGACCAGCGTGGGGGAGATCGACCGCTCGGTGCCGCCGAAGCGCGTGTTCCGCAACCTCGACATCGAGCGCACCATCTGGAAGAACCTCACCAACTGGAGCCCCGAGGACGAGCGGCTCTACGTCGACCGGCTCTTCTACAAGCAGACCGCCAAGCGCACCACGCCGGCCCGGCTGATCGTCGTGGTCGACCAGTCCGGCTCGATGGTCAACGCGATGGTCAACTGCACGATCCTCGCCTCGATCTTCGCGGGGCTGCCCAAGGTCGACGTCCACCTGATCGCCTACGACACGCGGGCGCTCGACCTGACGCCGTGGGTGCACGACCCGTTCGAGGTGCTGCTGCGCACCCGGCTCGGCGGCGGCACCGACGGCACGGTCGCCATGGCGCTCGCCCAGCCCAAGGTCGCCGACCCGCGCAACACCGTCGTGGTCTGGATCTCCGACTTCTACGAGTGGCACCAGCAGCCGCTGTTCGACTCGATGCAGGCCATGCACCGGTCCGGGGTCAAGTTCATCCCGGTCGGCTCGGTCAGCAGCGGCGGCCAGCAGAGCGTCAACCCGTGGTTCCGCCAGCGCTTCAAGGACATGGGCGCGCCGGTGCTGTCCGGGCACATCAAAAAGCTTGTCACCGAACTCAAGAGCTTCCTCGCTTAGGAGAAACCCCTCATGACCGACATGCTCCGCGCCCCCGCCGAGGTGAAGTACGCCGAGGAGCTCGACTGGCTGGAGTCGATCGACGACTCGCCCAAGCCGTTCACGTGGCGGCTGAGCCCCAAGATGGTGCGCCTGTTCGTCCTCGGCTCCGAGCGGGCCGACGGGCTCGACCGCGAGATCTCCCAGAAGTGGTTCGGCGACCGCAGCTTCGTCGAGCGCAGCATCGTCACCCTGGCGTCCGACCGCGGCCTGCTGCTCATCGGCGACCCCGGCACCGGCAAGAGCTGGCTGGCCGAGCTGCTCGCCGCGGCGATCTCGCGCAACTCGACGCTCGTCGTGCAGGGCACCGCGGGCACGACCGAGGACCACATCAAGTATTCGTGGAACGTCTCGATGGTCATCGCCAAGGGCCAGTCCCGGTCCTCGATGATCCCCTCGCCGATCATGACCGCGATGGAGCGGGGCGTCATCGGCCGCTTCGAGGAGCTGACCCGGTCGACCAGCGACGTGCAGGACGCGCTGATCTCGATCCTCTCCGAGAAGTACATCTCGATCCCGGAGCTCGACCAGGACAACATCGTCTTCGCCCAGCCCGGCTTCTCGATCATCGCCACCGCCAACAGCCGCGACCGCGGGGTCAACGACCTCTCCTCGGCGCTCAAGCGGCGGTTCAACTTCGTGCGCATCCCGGTGGTGACCAACAAGAAGAGCGAGGCGGAGATCGTCCGCTTCCGCACCAGCGAGCTGCTGCGTCGCCACCAGATCGAGCTCGACGTCCCGCCGAACCTGCTCGACATCCTGCTGCAGAGCTTCGCCGACCTGCGCGCCGCGGCCGCGTCGGCGACCAGCGACGACGAGAAGCTGGAGTCGGCGCTGTCCACGGCCGAGCAGATCGGCGTGCTGGAGGACGCGATCCTGCACAGCACGTTCTTCGGTGACCGCACACTGCGGGCCGAGACCCTCGCGGGCTCGCTGGTCGGCTCGCTCGCCCGGCGCAGCCCGGAGGACCTGGCGATCCTGAACAAGTACTGGCACGGCGTCGTCGAGCCGCGCAGCAAGGAGGACGGCGGAGACTGGCCCCAGTTCCTGGAGGGCGGCCGCCAGGCGATCGCCACCCTGTCATGACCGAGCCGTTCAACGCACTGCGGACCCAGCTGGTGGAGGCGGCCACCGCCTTCGCCGCTGGGCCCAGCGCCGTGCCGGAGATCCTGGCCGGCATCGTCGACGACGTCGACCGGGCGCTGCGCGAGGAGCTGGAGATCTTCCCGGTCTGCCACCACTCGCCGGCGTCCGGCCTGGCCATGGTCCGCCGCCTGCGGGAGAAGCAGCCCAAGGTCATCTACCTGGAGCTGTGCGAGGACCTCCAGCCCCTGCTCACCGAGCTGCGCAACTGCAAGCTACCGGTGGCGCTCCAGGCGTTCGCGTCGGAGCTCGACGGGTTCCCGAAGGATTGGGGCCCGCTGAGCATCGTCGCGCCGATCACCGAGGCCTCCGCCGAGTATCAGGCGATCGCCTACGCGCTCGACACGCCCGGCGTGGAGCTGGTGCTGGTCGACCGCTCGACCGACCACGTCTTCCAGTGGGAGCCGCAGGAGAAGCCGGCCGCGGCCGGCTCCGAGGACGCCGAGGTCGACCTGCACGGCGACGCCGTCGGCATCGAGATCGGCGACCTGCGGCCGCGCTTCGCCGAGCTGGAGGAGCACCTGCTCCACCACGGCAAGGTGCGGCACTGGTCGGAGTGGTGGGACCAGTATGTCGAGCAGCCGCTCGCCGGCGCCGACTACGCCACCTACCGGCAGGTCATGGTCCTCATCGGCAGCCTGTTCCGGCGGCTCTCCCCGCCCGCCGCGCGGCGGGTGCGGGTCGACGAGGACCGCGAGCGGTACATGTGGACCCGCATGCGCCAGCACCTGGCCGCGTCCGGCGTCGACCGGGCCGACTGCCTCTACGTCTGCGGCGCGTTCCACGCGGCCAGCCGGGTCGCCGAGTTCGGCACCGCCGACGGCGTGACCGACTTCGACATCTCGGCGCGCTCAGCGACGAAGTGGCTCTACGGCCTGATCCCGTCGAGCCACTCCGCGATCGAGGCGCAGTTCGGTCTCGCCTCGGGCTCGGTGTCGATCGCCGCCGCCACGTGGGCGAAGGCGGTCACCCGCTCGCGGCTCACGCCGTTCCAGCTCACCGGCCAGCAGGGCACCCGCAAGCGGGCGGCCAAGGCGCTGCCGGCCGTCGCGTCCGCCGATGCCGCCGAGCCGGTCGCCGACCGGCTGTCGGGGTTCCTGGCCAGCCCGCCCACGCTCGACGGGCTGGACGAGGAGGAGCTGCTCGGCTGGTGCGTCGACATCGTGCGGCTGGCCCGCCGCAACGGCTACCTGGCCAGCACCGCCGACGCCATCGCGATCTTCGAGACGTCGATCCTGCTGGCGGGCATGCGCAACCGGGCCCGCCCGACGCCGTACGACTTCCAGGACGCGGCCGTCACCTGCATCGAGAAGGACTCCGTCCCCGGCCGCCGCGACGTGCGGCGCCTCTGCGAGATCCTGCTCGGCGGCGACCGCATCGGCCAGGTCGGCTACGACGCGCTGCCGCCCTTGGCCCGCGACGTCTACGACCGGCTCGCCCCGATCGGCCTCGACCTGCAGCGCAACACCGTGCAGCGGGCACTGCTCGACCTCAACGCCCGGCCCGAGCTGGTCCCGTGCTCGCAGCTGCTGTGGATGCTGCGCTACCTGCTGCCCGACGGCGCGGTCCGCCCGATCATGGGCACCCGCCGGCTCGGCGAGCGCTCCATCCAGGAGAGCTGGGACCTGGCCATCGGCAAGCACCAGCGGGTGGTCATCGAGCTCGGCTACGAGGGCGTGACCGTCGAGCAGGTCGTCGAGCAGCGGCTGCGCCGCTCGGTCTGGGCCCAGGACGCGACCGCGGCCGTGGCCCTGCGGGCCGTCGAGGACTCGATCCTGTTCCTCGGCAGCCGCCGCTTCACCGACGAGCTGGGCGCCCGCGCGGTCGAGCTGCTGGCCGCCGAGCGCACGGTCGACGACGCCCCGGAGGTCCTGCGCCGCATCCGCCGCCTCCTGGCCCACTACCGGGCGACCGAGCCCACCCTGCCGGCCTGGTGCGAGTCGTTCGTGAAGGCCGGTTACGCCCACTACTGCACGCTGCTCCCGACGGCGTTCGTCGACGACGAGACGGGCGTCCGCCAGGTCGCGGCGATGCTGGGCTTCCTGTTCACGATGGAGGGCCTGGCCCTGTCCCTGGGCTGCGATCGGGCCCAGCTGGAGCTCGCCGTCCGCCAGTCCCACCCCGAATCCCCGGCGAAGGTCGCCCTGCTCTGGTCGGCCCACCACCAGCTGGGCCTGCTCCCGCTGCCGGAGCTCCGCGCCCGCTGCGCGGCCCTGCTGGCCAACCCGCTGGTGGTGCCGTCGTTCCCGCAGTACCTGAGCGGCTTTGTCCAGGCCCTGGAGCCCGCCCCCAAGCTGGCCCCGTTCGTGGTGGAGCTGATCTCGAACGCCTTCGCCAAGCTCCCCGACCCGGTCCTGCTCCCGTGGCTCCCGACGCTGATCACCACCCTGCGCGACCAGGCCGGCGAACTGGTCCCGGTCCTGATCCGCGAGGCCGGCCGCACGTTCCCGGCCACCCTCCCGGCGGTCGACGCCTTCGTTCCCCCGTGGATGTCGGCCAAGCCCACCGCACCGAAGGGGCCGGCCGTCGCGACGTCCGGCCCGGTTCCGGCCTTCCTGTCGGCGCACCCGGCCACGACGGACGCCCTGGCAACGCTGCTCGGCCTGGACCCGACCTGGCAGCCACTGACCACCGCACCGCCGTCCCCCGCGCCGCTGGCCCTACTGTCCGCCCACCCGGCGACCGCCGAGGCCCTGGCCGAGTTGCTCACCGCCTGACGCCCTGCCCCGCCCGGCCGTGGACCCCAGATCCCCGGCCGGGCGAGGCGACCCATCGGTGTCGATGATCGTGGGAAACATCTGGCTGCCCTGGCAACCGGATGTTTCCCACGATCATGAAAGCGGACCTACGGGGCCCAGGCGGCGTCCACGGACCAGGTTGTGTCGGCCAGGAACGAGGACGGGTTGTCGTACGTGCTCGCGCCGCCCGGCGTTGCGAGCCATAGTTCGGCGTTGTAGTGGCGTAGGTACTGGCCCGGGAAGTTCCAGGCCGTCAGGCGGACGCCGCCCGTGGCCGACTGAGCGCACCATGTGGCGTCCGCGCGGAACAGGGCCGAGTTGTCGTTCGTGTCCATCCTGACCCGGAACGCCTGGTGGCGCAGGTAGCGGCCGGGGTAGTTGCGGGACTCGAAGGAGTAGCAGGACGAGTCGGCCAGGCCGGGGACGATGCGCCACGTCGCGTCCTGCTTCAGCAGCGTCGTGCTGCTCGCGGTCACCACCTCCGTGTAGCCCAGGCTGTTCTGGTGGCGGATGTACCGCGTCGTGCAGCAGGCCGTCGTCGCGCGGAACGAGCGGTACACATTGGAAGGCAGGGAGACGAACGAGCCCGGGTTTGCCGATGCGGCGATCAGGGCCTGGTTGCTCGCCCGCAGGCGGGCGGCGTCCACCTTCACGACCTGGCGGTCGTAGGTGAGCAGGCCGTTGACCTCGTTCTCCACGTCGGTGATCTCGGTGTAGACGGAGGCGGACAGGCCCGACGGGAGGCCGCCGGTGCGCAGTTGCTCGTAGAGGCCGTTCAGTCGGTCGTTGAGGCGGGTCGCGTTGCCCTGGTCCTCGTAGCTGAAGCCGTTGCCGGGGGACCACTCGTGGCCGGAGACACGCAGTCCGAGGCCGCCGAACTCGCCCAGCACCGCGGCGCGGGTCGAGGACGGGCGGGTGGCGCCGGGGCCGACGTAGACGTGGAAGTCGACCACGTCGCCGTTGCCGCCGTCGACCGAGCCGCAGCAGTTCACGCCGCTCATGTTGTTCACCAGGCGGGACGGGTCGTAGGCCTTGACCTCGTTGGCGATCCGCGCCTGGTCGTACTGGCCCCAGCCCTCGTTCTGGTTGACCCACATGACGACCGACGGGGAGCTGCGGTGCTGGTCGATGATCCGGTCGTACTCCAGCTCCCACTGCGTGCGGGCCGCCGACGACGGTACGACGCCGGTCGGCATCGCCGGCATGTCCTGCCACACGAGCAGGCCCAGCTGGTCGGCGGCGTAGAACCAGCGCTGCGGCTCCACCTTGATGTGCTTGCGCACCATGTTGAAGCCCAGGTCCTTGTGTGCCTGGAGGTCGTACCGCAGCGCCGCATCCGTCGGCGCCGTGTAGATCCCGTCCGGCCAGTATCCCTGGTCGAGCGTGCCGGTCTGGAACACGAACTGGCCGTTGAGCAGGATGCGCCGCTGGCCGTTGACGACGCCGGTGGAGATCGAGCGCATGCCCGCGTAGCTGCCGACCGAATCGACCACCGTGGAGCCGCTGCGCAGCTCGACGCGGACGGTGTACAGGAAGGGATCGCCGGGCGACCACAGGTGCGCGTTCGGCACCGAGACGGAGAAGGCGGCGCCGGTCGAGCCGCTCGCGGTGCCGACCACCGTCGTCCCGGAAAGCACAGAGGCAAACGCGGTGTGGCCACTCAGGCCGGCGCCGAAGACGGTCACCGACAGCGTGTTGTTCGACAGGTTCGGCACCAGGTCGACCCGCGTGATGCGGGCCGCCGGCGTCGGCTCCAGCCACACGGTCTGCCAGATGCCCGAGGAGCCGGTGTAGAAGATCCCGCCGCCGGGGTGCGGCAGCACATCGTTGCGGCGCTGCTTGCCGACGGCCTGGCTGCCCGCGTCGGTGGGATCCCAGACGCCGACCACGATCGTGTTGGTGCCGCCGTTCAGCAGGGAGGTGATGTCGTACGAGAAGGCGTCGTAGCCGCCGCTGTGGACCGCACCGGCCTGCGTGCCGTTGACCCAGACGGTCGTCTGCCAGTCGACGGCGCCGAAGTTCAGCTGCACCTGGCGGCCGCTCCAGCCCGCGGGGACGGTGAACGTGCGGCGGTACCACAGCTTGTCGCCCTCGGTGACCCGGCGCTGGATGCCGGAGAGCGCCGACTCGACCGGGAAGGGCACCCGGATCTGCTCGGCGAACGTCGCCGGCGGGGTGCTCTGCCCGCTGCCGGTGACCGCGAAGTCCCAGATGCCGTTGAGGTTCTGCCAGTCCGGCCGGGTGAGCTGCGGCCGCGGGTACTCGGGCAGCGGGTTGGTGGTGGAGACCGAGTTGGTCCAGGGGGTGGTCATCGGCGGGGTCTTGGGGGTCCAGGCGCTCGCCGGCCCGCCCGACACCGCGAGCAGTCCGGTGGTCGCGAGCAGCGGGACCAGCGCGAGCGCGACCCGTCTGCCGAGGGAGAGCTTCATCGAGGGGCTCCTTGAGGTATGCGTCGACCCCGGTGGCGGCCGAGGCCGGTCCGTGGGGACGGCGCGGCGACCGTCCCCACGGACCAACACATACACTCACGATCCAACGGAGAGTGTCAAGCGTTAAGCATCAATATGCTCACGCTCCGACGAGATCGAACTTCTCCCACGGTCCGATCGCCGCCCGGTTCGCGATCAGCGAGCCGGCGCCGTTGTTCTCCGCGACCACGTACAGCCCGTTGACCTGCGCCTGCAGGCTCTCGCTGCCATCGGAGTTGCGGATCAGGATGAACGTCTCCCACGCCCCGGCCGTCGCCCGGTTGGCGAGAAGGGGGTTCGCGCCCGCGTTCTCGGCGCAGACGAACATGTTGTTCGCCTTCGAACGCAGCGCCACCTTGCCCCCGCCGAGGTCGACGAGGTCGAACTGCTGCGCCAGGCCGACCGTCGACGAGTTGGCGATGAGCGCCGTCGTCGCGTTCGGTGCGGAGACGTACAGGTTGTTCGTCAGCGACTTCAGGTTGACCACCGGTGTGCCGGGGTTCGAACCGCCGGTCGTGAACGTGAACGCGTCAACATCGAACAGGTTCCCCGCACCGCCCTTGAACACGAGGTACAGCGTGGTGGCGGTCGACGGCGCTCCGGAGATGTTCGCCGACACGTTGGTGTACGTCTCCCAGCTGCCCGTGTTGGGCACGGTCGCCGTGCCGAGCAGGGTGCCCGTCGCCGAGCCGGCCCGCACCTCGATCGTGCCGCCGGCCCCGGCGGACGCGACCCGCGCGGTGAACTGGGTGGCGTTGTTCAGCAGGTACGGCGTGTACGAGATCCAGTCGCCGTTCTCGATGAACCCGGCGGTGGCCCCGCCCTCGGCCGCGGTGTGGTTGGCGATCTGGATGCCCGACTGGGCCCCGAAGTGCTCGCCCTGGCGGTGCTTGGGCTGCAGGGTGGTGATGCTGTGCGTGGTCAGGCCGCCGTTGTCGGTGTAGGCGGCATCGAACAGGCCGTAGATGTTGGCCGCGGCGTCGTGCTCACCGTCGACCGGGATCGTGATGGTGCCGGAGCAGCCGGTCTTGCCGGTGATCTGGTGCGAGTGGCTGTCGTGCCCGAGGAAGTACGTCACGCTCACCCGCGAGCAGTTGATCGTGCCGTCCTCCGGGTCGGTGACCGTCACCTGGAACGGGATCGTGTCACCGAAGTTGAACAGCTGGCCGCTGGCCGGGAGGGTCAGCCGGACCGTCGGCGCCGTGTTCCCGACCGTGATCACCGTGCTGGCCGAGCCGGTCAGCCCCTGCGGGTCCCGCACGGTCAGCGTCGGGGTCTTGGTGCCGTTCGTGGTGTACGTGAACGACGGATTGGCAGCCGTCGAGTCCGTAGTACCGTTGCCGTCGAAATCCCAGGCGTAGGTCAGGGCCCCGCCCTCGGGGTCGGTGCTGCCCGCGGACGAGAACGCCACGGTCAGCGGGTTCGGCCCCGACGTGACCGACGGCGTGATCTTGGCGGTCGGCGCGCGGTTGCCGCCGCCGACGTACTCGACCCGGTAGAGCGCCTGGTTGTTGCTGCCGGTGCCGTAGTCGAGCACGTAGAGCGCGCCGTCCGGGCCGAAGGTCATGTCCATGACCTGCGTGCCGGCCCAGGGGAAGGTCGAGATCTCGCCCGGCGAGCCGTCGGCGTTGATCTTCACCGGCTTGATCCACCGGCGGCCGTACTCACCGGCGAAGAAGTTGCCGTCCAGGGACTGCGGGAACTTCACCGCCGAGTTGAGGCCCGCGTTGTAGCGGTACACCGGACCGCCCATCGGCGACTCCGAGCCGGTGCCGAACTCGGGCGGGGTGCCGGCATCGCCGGCGTAGCGGATCCACGCCGACTTGGCGGCCGGCAGGGTGGTCAGGCCCGTGTTCCGGAAGGAGTTGTTCGTCGGGCCGCCGGTGCAGTTGTACTTCGCGGCGCCGGTGTTGGCGGCGAAGTCCCACTCGTTGTAGGTCTCCGTGGTCGTGTTCGTGCCGGTGCAGTACGGCCACCCGTAGTTGCCCGGGCCGGTGATCCGGTTGAACTCGACCTGCCCGGACGGGCCGCGGGTGCTGCTGGTGGTGCCCGCGTCGGGACCGTAGTCGCCGAGGTAGACCACGCCGGTGGGCTTGTCGACGCTCATCCGGAACGGGTTGCGGAAGCCCATCGCGTAGATCTCCGGACGGGTCTTCGCGGTGCCGGGAGCGAACAGGTTGCCGGACGGGATGGCGTACGTGCCGTCCGTGTTCGGCTTGATCCGCAGCAGCTTGCCCCGCAGGTCGTTGGTGTTCCCCGAGCTCCGCTGGGCGTCGTACTGCGGGTTGCGGTTGGTCCGCTCGTCGATCGGCGAGTAGCCGGCCGACTCGAACGGGTTGGTGTCGTCGCCCGTCGTCAGGTACAGGTTGCCCTGCGCGTCGAAGTCGATGTCGCCGCCGACGTGGCAGCACTGACCACGGTCGTTGTCGACGGTGAGCACCACCTTCTCGCTGGCCAGGTCGAGCGTGTTGTCGGCCTTGAGCGTGAAGCGGGACAGGTTCAGGTGTCCCTTCCAGGTGTTCCAGTTCGCGTCGGTACCGGTGGCCGGCGAATCGCCCGCGGGCGTGGACAGCGTCGGCGAGTAGTACAGCCAGACCCAGCGGTTGGTGGCGAAGCCCGGGTCGGCCGCGACGCCCTGGAGGCCCTCCTCGTCGTGCGTGTACACGGAGAGCTTGCCGGCCACCTTTGTGTTGCCGGCGGCGTCGGTGAAGCGGAGTGTGCCGTCGCGGGCGGTGTGCAGCACCGACCGGTCGGGCAGCACGGCCAGCGACATCGGCTCACCGAGCTCGGCGCTGCCGAGGGCGAGCTGGACGTGCTGGTAGTCGGTGGCCGGGAGGGGGATCGCCGTGGCGGCCGGCGCGTTCGCGAACGCGGCCACGACGGTGCTGCCGGCGGCGACGGTGGCTGCGGTGAACAGCCGTCGCCATCGGCGCGGGGATGGTGCCATTGCGGGTGTCCTTCCTGAGCTGTGGGGGTCAGCCAGGCAAAGACGCGCGCCGATCGCGCTTTTCCTGAGCGCTCGGGCGGTGGGGCGCCGACCCTGCCGCCGCGCTTGTTTCATATCCGGCGAGATGGATGGCGGCCACCTCGTTAGTTATTGGAGCTAACTAACCATCGCAGCGCAATGCCGAGTTTTGCGGGATGCCGGTTTTGCAGCTTTTGCGCTTAAAACGAACATCGTCGATGGTGGAATAAGAACCTCCGAGGTTTGTCGTTATGGAACCGTGACCTGGGCCAAGATCGCTTACGTGTGGTGACCGTCACACCGCCGTCTTGTCCGAATTCGGGAGCTTTGATGGCCCGACCTTTTGTTTCCCCGACCCACCCGTTGGTTACGGTCCGTGAAATTTTCGCCGTAACGCGGTTACCGGCCAGTAACGACCGGCCTTGAACCCGCTCGGGGGAGGGGGCAACATCGTCCGCACGCCCCGCCCCGCCCTCCTGCAAGAAACCGCCCGGCAGCGAAACAGGAGGTCGGCCGCAGGAGCGAGTTGCGTGCGCCCGCACCGCAGGAGCGCCGCACACCAGCACCCCGCGACCAAGAGGAGCCCTACGTGTCCGTAGCTCAGGGCAGCGCGGTGAAGGGCCGCACGAGATGGAAGCGTTTCGCGACCGTCGTCGTGCCGGCCACCTTCATCGCCGGCGCCATCGTCTTCGGCCAGGCGACGGGCGCGATCGCCGCGTCCTTCGCCGTCTCCGGCCAGCAGTTCAAGGTCTCCGCCGACAAGCTGGAAGGCACCGGGTTCGTCCAGTACGGCGGCCTCGCCACGGAGAAGGGTGGCAACCCGCAGAACCCGGCCGACCCGAAGAACCACTTCGTCGCGGTCTCCGGCATCAAGCAGGCCAAGCTCTACAACCTGTGCCAGTCGGTGAAGGTCCCCGGCCTGCCCGTCAGCATGGTCATCCACGCCGGCCAGGGCGGCACCCCCGCCGAGGCGACCGACCTGCTCATCGACCTGTCGTCGCTCAAGGGTGACGCCACGTTCAGCAACATCCAGATCGGCATCGACGCCTCCGACCTGACCAAGGGCGGCCCCAACGCTCGCGGTCTCCAGGGCAGCTTCGCCCAGCAGGCCGACAGCGTCGTGATCACCAACCTCAAGCAGGTCGCGTGGTCGACCACCGCCGGCACGTTCAAGCTCACCGGCCTCGACCTGAGCGTCTCCACGGGTGCCAACCCGGAGGAGTGCTTCTAGTTCCGCCGAAAGGGCCCGCGGGTACCGCCCGCGGGCCCGCGCTTTGCTTCGTGAGTTCTTCTGGAGGACGTCCGTGACCACCTCTTTCCGTGCGGGCTTCGGCCGGTGGCGCGCCCAACGGCCGTTCTGGGGTGGCCTGTTCCTGCTGCTGTCGGGCCTGGAACTGTTCCTGAGCGCCAACCTGGAGCTCGCCCTGGAGGTCCACTTCGGGCCGACCGGGTTCCTGTCGTACGTGCTGCCCGCGATGCTGCTGCTGTGCGGGTTGCTGACCTGGCTCTCGCCGGGGCAGCGGCTGTTCTACGGCATCCTGGGCACGCTGACGGCGCTGTACTCACTGATCGGCTTGAACCTCGGGGGCTTCTTCCTCGGCACGGTGCTCGGCGTGGTGGGCGGCGGCCTGGCCGCGGCCTGGTCGCCGGGCGCGCCGCCGGCTCCTGCGCTTGACGAGGGGCCTTCGGACGAGGACGTTCCGCTCGACGACATGTTCGACGAGCGTCCGACCCTGGACGTGCCTCGTCAGTCGTCGGGTGTGCTCACCGATGAGCTGCCGACCGCCGAGTACAGCCCGTTGCACGGCGCCGGGAGCGCCGACGAGCAGGTCCCCCCGTCCGGCAACGGCGACCTGCCGAAGCGCCGGGCGCTCGGCCCGCTCCTGCTGGCCGTCGTCCTGGCGGCGTCGATCGCCGGGGCGACCCACCACGCGGGCACGGCCTACGCCGCCCCCTGTGGCAGCCCCACCGCACAGCCCACCGCTCGCCCGTCGGGCTCGGCCACCGTGCCGGGCCCGGGGGCGAGCCCCTCGGTGGCGCCGTCCCCGTCGGCGTCCCCGTCGCCGACGAAGTCCGAGGACCCCACGCTGCTGGGCTGGATCCGCGGCCTCATCACCGGCGACGAGGCGTCTCCGTCGGCGGCGGCTCCGGCCGCCACCACCAGCGCCCCGGCCGCGAGCCCGCCGGCGCCGACGACGACCACCAAGGCTCCGTCGAAGGCCCCGAGCTGCGCCCCGTCGTCAAGCCCGCCGAACGACAAGAAGGCCGAGATCGCCCCCGGTCAGCCCCACGTGGCCGCCGCCCCGTCGATCCTGAAGGCCGACGTCATGACCATGGACAGCCTGACGTACGACGGCGTGGCAGAGTTGGAGCGCAAGGACGGCAGCAAGGTCAAGGTGCTGGCCTTCAGCATGAAGAAGTCCACCTCGACCCCGTTCGAACTGCGGACCCCCGGCGCCCCGAAACTGCTCCTGACGAAGAGCTCGTCGCTGACGGTGGAGGGCGACGTGAAGTTCTACACGTCGAAGTTCTCGGCGAACGTCCTGGGCATCCTGCCCCTGACCTTCACCCCGTCGTTCCCGCCCCCGCCGATCCCGCTGCCGGGCTTCTACACCAACTGCACGATCGAGCTGGTGTACGTGCAGTCGAACATCCTGCGCGCCCCGGACATGAACATCGCCTACGCAACCTGACACCCCCACGGTTCCCCGAAGCGCCCGGTCGACCACCAAACCGGGCGCTTCGCCGTTGACGCCTGAGGTCGCCTGTCCCCGTCGACGTCGCTGGCCTCGGAGAAGATCCGCGGCACGGACAGCATCTATACCTCGGTTCGAGGATCTCGGCTTCCCCGATCGATTGCATCCGGGAGGAGTACTCGGCGCGTTGGCGCCGCACCCGATCCTCGGCCGAGATGTCTTACGGCTAAGCCGGATCACGAACATGGGCCGCCGAGCGTTGCTCGGCGGCCCATGTCATTTGCCCTAGCGGGCTAGGCGAGGCGGATGAGCCGCCACGTGACCGCCTTGCTGTTGTATGGCGGCATGACGTTGCCCTTCGCGATCGGCGCCGTGGTCGACGGGCTGCCGACCACCTCCCACACGCCGCTCTCGGGGCAGCGCTCGCCCGTCCGCGCGGTCGTTCCGATGGCTGTCGTCACCGGTATTCACTCCCTTCTGCGCGAAAAAACGCCGAAGGAAGACGGGCCGATCCATACCGGCATTCGGCTCGTCCTGCTACCGTGACCTCCTCACCACCAATGAGAGATGGCCCCGGTTCGGCGTCCAGACCTGCGTCTCGGACCTTCCGAGTCGGGGCGTGTCTTTCGCGCTTCTAGCACTCTACAGGACCGAGTGCCAGCAATCTTGAAACGAACTACAGCCGTGCAAGTAAGGCCATGCTAGTTCCGAATGTCGAGACGTCCGCCCTGGTGGATCCCATTTTTTTGACACACGTTCGAGCGGACAACAAATTACGTGTGCCAATGAGGAAGATCGCAACAGATGGTTCTGACATGGGTCCCTAATCCGGCCCTAAGAAACGACTGGGTGAATGGCAACCGATAGGCGTCGATAATACCAGCGAGTAGCTTGCTAAACTGGACCGACTCCAATTTTCCTGGTGTAGATCAATTGGGTTGTCGACCACAACTGCAAGCGGTCACTTGCTGATCCGTAAAGATTGTTGGCGATTCGACCCGCGCCTCAAATTCTGCGGCCGTGACCCTCATCTGACGCGGGCGGTGCTGACCTGGCCGCCTCAGTTGCCGCCTCACTCGTCTGCGTCCGCCGGCAGCCTCGGCCGTCCGCGTCGCCCCACCAACGCCAGCTCACGAACGGTTCGGGTCGCCCCCGGACACCGGAGGGCAGACCTCGAAAGCGTGTGAGGGTTTACGCCCTCCCGGGGTTCGAATCCCCGCGCCACCGCCCTTGGTCAGCCCGAACGCCCGGCACCTCCCAGCAGAGCCGCCCGGCGTTCGGCTTCGTGGTCTCATTTCGTCTCAGTTGCGATCGCCGTAGCGTGGGCGGAGGCGCGCCCGAACGGCCGGCTCGCCGAGCGTGCGACAAAGACTTGTGGCCGCTGCGCCTGTCCTGTGCAAGACCAGCGAAGCCGTGTACAACAGGAGCGGTTGCTGTACAACGAAGTCTGTCCCTGTACCACAAATCTGTGGAACAATCTGTGACACACGCGTTGTACAGGAGGAGGTCCCATGGTCCCGGCGGACATCCCGGGGCTCATCGCCGAGCTCCGGCGGGTCGGCAATGATCACTTCCTCTGTGAGGTGAAGCGCTCGCAGGGCGGCCTGCCGGCCACACTGTGGGAGTCGATCAGTGCATTTGCCAACGCGCAGGGTGGATGCATCCTCCTCGGCGTTGATGAGCGGTCCGGCTTCACCGTGGTGGGCGTCAACGACGCCGGCGCGATGGAGAGCCAGCTCGGCGCGGTCTGCGCCGAGATGGAGCCTGCAGTCCGGGCGGAGATTTTCACCGCGACCATCGACGACAAGAACGTAGTCGCCTGCTATGTGCCGCCTACGCCTCGGGACCAGCGACCGTGCCACCGTAGGAGTCTCGGCCCCTGGGCGGGCTCGCGGATCCGGGTAGGGGACGGCGACCGGAAGCTCACCGACTACGAGGTCGCGCTCTTGCTGGCGAATCGGACCGAACAGAAGTACGACGTCCAAGCCGTGCCTGGCAGCAGCTCCGCGGATCTGGACCAGACGGCGATCGGCCGGTTTCTGAGCCGAGTCCGCGACACCAAGGGCGAGATCTTTCGCAAGATCGACGACGAGCGCGCGCTGACCATGCTCAACGTCCTGACCATGCACAACGGGATGCTCGTCCCGACACTGGCTGGGCTGCTCGCATTTGGGATCTATCCGCAGACGTTTGAGCCGCAGCTCAACCTTACATTCGTGGCTTATCCCGGCACCGAGCCCGGTGTGCTCGGCCCGGCTGGAGAGCGGTTCATCGAGAACCGCTCGGTGGACGGCTCGATTCCCCTCATCGTGAACGAGTGCGTGCGCATCCTGAAGCGGAACATGAAACGTCGCAGCATCGTCTCCGGAATTTTTCGCATCGATGAATGGGAGTACCCTGAGGAGGTCCTGCGGGAGGCGTTGGTCAACGCACTGGTGCATCGCGACTACTCGGACTTCGCCCGCGGAACGCAGGTCCAAGTCGAGATGTATCCGGATCGGCTGGTGATCCGAAATCCCGGCGGGCTGTACGGACCGGTCGACGTCGGTGCACTCGGGACGACGACGGTGACGTCCTCCAGAAACAAGGCGCTGCTCAAGATTCTTGAAGACACGCCGTACTTCGATGGCCACATGGTGTGCGAGAACCGCGGGAGCGGGATCACTCGAATCCGAATGGTCCTGACCGAAGCCGGCATGGAACCTCCGGAGTTCACGGACGGGATCTCCTCGTTCACCGCCGAGTTTCCCAACCACGCGCTGCTCGACCAGGACGCGATTGAGTGGTTGCAGTCGCTGGACAATCGGCCGCTGTCGCGGTCTCAGATGACCGGGCTCGTCATGATGCGCAACGGCGCGGTGCTGACCAACGGCAGTTATCGCGCTTCCACTGGAGTCCAGGACAGCCGGACCGTGAGCCGAGAGCTCCGCGATCTCGTCGAACGCGGCTTGGTCGAGCAGCAGGGCACGCGTGGCACGACAACCTACCGGCATTCGGACGGCAGGACGTTCGAGCAGGAGGAGGATCTCTTCACGCTGACTCGGCTCGGCGACCTGAACGCCGATGAGACCCCTCCAACGGCTGCCGCATTCACCGACAGTGAGACGCTCGTGCTGAGCGTCCTCTCAAGCACCGAACTGTCGCGCACGGAGATCGAACGGCAAACCGGCCTGAAAGGTCATCAGGTGCTCCGGGCGCTGCAGTCGCTACGGGACAGAGGTCATGTTCGCATGATCGGACAGCCTCGATCACGGAGCACGCGCTACGTCGCAACCACACCGGATTCAACACCGCGGACATGAACCCTCATACAGATAACGCTTCGTCTCAGTTGCCGTCTCGTTCGTCCCCGTTCGCGAGTGATCTCGCGCGTCCGTTGCCACGTGCAGGCGCAGCGCACGGACGGCGCGAACCGTCGCTGGACACTGAAGAGCAGACCTCGAAAGCGTGTGAGGGTTTACGCCCTCCCGGGGTTCGAATCCCCGCGCCACCGCCAGCAAGCAGGCCAAACGCCCGGCCCGTCGATGAGACGGCAGCCGGGCGTTCGTCGTTTCAGGGTCGCTGGTCTCAGCTACCCGGGGGCCGTAGCGTCGAACAGCACTTGCCGCCTCCCGTCGGAAGTGGTGGACAGCCTGCTCTCCTCGGGCGGCGGTTGACCCTCCCCGTTCGACCCATGCCTCGGCAGTACTGGGCGGTTGACTGCAACGAGGCGGCTTCTCGGTTCGGGCAGGCAGATCGGACCGGCACCGAGCGCAGGGCCTCGATCGAGCGGTAGGGGCTCCGCCGGCCGGGTGGACGCGCGGTCGAGGGCGGCGGCGCGCGAGAAACTGGATCTGGAGCATCGCCGTGAACAGGCTTGCGGCATGGTGACGCCATCGGCCGTGGTCTTGGCGGGCCGGGTTAGGTTGTGGCGATTAGCTTGGGTCTATGGACTCGGCGGGGTTGCTGCTCATCGGGGTCGGCTGCGTCGGGCTCTTCCTGGTCGCCGTCATCGCCGGCGCGGTCGTCGCGCGGCGGAAGGAGCGGGAGCGGGTCGAGCGGATTCGGCAGTGGGCCGGTGCGGCCGGGTGGCGGCTCGAGGTCCGGCCGCAGGTCGAGTGGGGGCGGCGGATGCCCGGGCGGAACCGGCGGGGCGTGTCGCTCGCCGTCTCCGGGCAGCTCGACGGCCGGCCCGTGACCGCCGCCGAGTACTCCTACACCACCACCACGTCCACCGGCACCAACGGGACCAGTAGTACCACCACGTACCACTACGTCATCCTCGTCGTCGGGATGCGTGGGGTCTGGCCCGTCGTCGCCGTGCACCGGCGGGGGAAGCTGTCGAGGTTCGGGCGGGCCCTGTTCGGGGATCGGGCCACCGCGGTCGGGTACAAGCCGTTCGACCGGGACTACCGGGTCACCGCCGACGATCCCGCCCGGGTCCGTGGGGTCCTCGGGCGGGATCTCATCGCCGCGCATGCCGCCGGGCGGCTGCCGCAGTGGAGTCTCGGCGGGCGGGAGCTGCTGACCTTCCGGGAGGGCCGGATCGTCCAGCCGGAGGCCCTCCCCGCGGAGCTGGCGCCGCTCGTGCGCGTCGCCGACCTGATCGAGCCGCCCCGCTAGACGTGCCCTACGCCTTCTGGATCGCCTCCTCGAGCGTGGTGGTCGGGCGGCCGATGAGGCGGCTCAGGTCGCCGCTGACCACGCCGAGGGCGCCCGCGGCGATGGCCGCGTCGGAGCCGGCGAGCGCCTTGGCGAAGCCCTCCGGCACGCCGAAGCCGATCAGGGCCTGGGCGTAGTCGGCCTCGGACAGGTCCCGGTACTCGACCTCGCGACCGGCCCGGGCGCTGATCGCGGCGGCCACCTCGGCCAGCGTGAACGCGTGGTCGCCGCCCAGCTCGTAGATCTTGTTCGCGTGGCCCTCGCCGGTGAGCACGGCCGCGGCCGCGGCGGCGAAGTCGGCCCGGGTGGCGCCGGCGATCCGGCCCTCGCGGGCGGCGCCGAGCAGCACGCCGTGCTCGATCGTGGAGGCCAGGTTCCCCGTGTAGTTCTCGATGTACCAGTTGTTGCGCAGGAACGCGAACGGCAGGCCGGAGGCCCGGATGTACTCCTCGGTGAGCTTGTGCTCGGGCGCGATCGGGATCGTCGAGGTGTCGGCCTCGGTGATGCTCGTGTAGGCGATCAGCCCGACGCCGGCCTTCACCGCCGCGTCGACGACCGCCCGGTGCTGCGCGGCCCGCCTGCCGACCTCGTTGGCCGAGATGAACAGCAGCACGTCGGTGCCGGTGAAGTCGAGGGTCTCCGGGCGGTCGTAGTCGGCGTGCCGCGTCGGGACGCCGAGGTCCTGTGTCGTGTCGCGGACAGCCGCGACGACGTCGCTGCGCCCCGCCTGCCGCAGCTCGGCGAGGACAAGGCGGCCCAGGTGGCCGGTGGCGCCGGTGACGGTGATCGTCATGGGATCGCTCCTTCGGTAAGTGCTGGCCAGACTGTAGGCACTAACTTCTAGAAAGTGCAACCCGTCAGTTATCGTTGTGACCATGGCCCCCAGGGACGAGCTGGTGTTCGACGTGTTCGCGCGGAACTGCACGTCGCGCCCCGTCATGGACACGGTCGCCGGCCGGTGGGGCATCCTGACGCTCGCCGCCCTGCTGGAGGGCACGCACCGCTTCAACGAGCTGCGCCGCCGGGTCGACGGGGTGAGCGAGAAGATGCTGTCCCAGACGCTGCACGCCCTGGAGCGGGACGGCCTGGTGACGCGCTCCGTGCTCAGCGCCATCCCGCCCCGGGTGGAGTACAGCCTGACCGCCACCGGCAAGCGCATCGCCGACAAGCTGACCGAGCTCATCGATCTGGTCGAGGCCGAGATGCCGGGCATCTCGGAGTCCCAGGATCGTTACGACACGGCGCGGGAGTAACCCGGATTCAGAACGCCACCGCCACCGCCACCGTTGCCAGGCCGGCGCCGACCAGGGCGATCGCCCATACCCGGTCCAGGTTGAGCCACGACGCCCGGAGGATGGGGCGGCCTGCCAGCTGATAGACGAGCAGGGCCACGGCGCCGGCCACCGTGACCATCGCGGCGGTGTGGACCGTCGTTGCCAGCAGGCCCGTCCACAGGGTCGCCTCGCCGGCGGCGTGGGCGTGGCCCTGCGACGGTGCGTTCGTCACCAGGACCGGGACCAGCATCAGGCCGGCGCCGTGAACGCTCGACATCAGGAACGACCACGCCGTCAGCTGCAGCGGGGAGAGGCGCAGGCCGGGCGGGCCGGTGTGGCGCTGCGACAGGGCGCGCCACAGGCCGAAGGCGACCAGGACCGCACCGCCCGTGATGGCCACCGCGCGGGTGGCCAGGATCGACTGCAGGGCGCTGACCAGGCCGGCCACGACGAAGATCGACAGGGCGTGGCCCGCCGCGATGGGGATCAGGGCGCGGACGATCGCGCGCCTGCTCCGCTCCTGAAACCCGGTCGCCACCGCGAACAACCAGCCCATGCCCGGGTTCAGGCCGTGGAACGCGCCCATGGCGGCGAGTGCTAGGTACGCTCCGATGCTCACCGCCGCCGACCCTAACTCAACTCGTGCCATCCGTTCGGCTCATGTTCGAGGGCGGGGTGCTCATCCTGCGGGTCGAGACGCCGATTGCGGCGTGACGCCCTGACCTGGGAGCACGGATGCACCCACGCATCTTCCCGGCACTCGCCGTGGCCGCCGCCCGGTTCGTCGTCGCCCCGGCTGCCCCGGCCCGGGCCGGCCAAACCGCCCCCGGCGGTGGAGCCTTCCCCCACGCCGCCGCGCGGGGTGGGGCGGCGCCGGCCGCCCCACCCTGTGTTCACACGCTGGAGCTGAACGTCGACAGGTACGGCAGATCAACCGCCGCGCCGGAGTTGGTGAAGCAGGCGGCAGTGACCACCGCCGTTCCCCCGGCATCGATCCACAACTCTTTCAGGCCGCAGTATCCCGACGTGTCGCCGTAGGCCGTGACCTGCGCGTGGGTCTGCTTCTGGTGCAGGTCCGGGTACTTCACGACCGGCCCGCCGATCCCGTTGGCGCCGAAGCCGTAGAGGCTGTTGAAGTTCGTCTGGCCGGGCGGCGACCAGCTGGCCACGTAGCCGAAGTACCGCGGCGGGTAGACCGCCGCGTACACCGAGCGCTCCCGGTGGAACGACGCGGTGAACTCGGAGTCCATGAGCGCACCCGTGGCCGGGTTGAAGCAGGCGACGAGCGCGACCACGTCGGTGCCGCTCCAGGTCCAGCGGGCGACCTTGCACCGCCGCGGCTGGGCGTTCGGCTGCACCGCGGTGACCTGGAGGTTGCCCGAGAGCGCGCCGGCCACGCCGACGCTCTTGAAGCGCACGGTGTAGTACCCCGGCGGACTGGGCACCACCGAGTTGGCACTGCCGGTCGAGTTGTACTGCTGGGCGATCCCGCCGACCGAGTTGACCTGCACCGACGCGTACGCGCCGGGCACGGCCGTCCCGGAGCTCACCGTCCACAACACCGTGAACTGGCTGTCGATCGGGGCGCCGCCGGGCTTGAAGCACTGGACGTCGACGACCTGGTCGGCACCCATGGCGTACCAGCGGACCGCCTCGCAGAACCGGCCGTCGGCGCTGACGGCGGTGACGTGCGGGATGCCCCGCGACCCGGTGCCGATCTGCGGGAAGCGGACCAGGAACCGGCCGGTGGCGATCTTGATGCCGTCGGCCTGCAGGCCCGGTGCGAACGTCATCCAGCTGCCGTACTGGTACGCCGGCGGCAGCGGCGTCCAGGCGACCGTGGTCGGGTCCTTCACGAACGCGAAGCCCCACCGGTCCGGGGCGGCCGCGCTCGCCGGCGCGGCGGGAATGAGGAGAACGGCTGCCGCCATGGCGGTGGCGGCGGCGAGAGTGATTCTCATCAATGTAATGTGCGCGATGATCCGATTGAGTACTGTCAGTTTCGCTACATTGACACACAGCTATTTCGGGATTCGTGACAACGTACCGCCCGGTCCGCACCGTCCACTGTGGCGTGGAGGTGTCAATGACCAAGGGTGGTATTTTCGCGATCACCCATTTCCGGGCACCCGCAACCCGGCTCCGGTCGATACCCTGGGCGGGCTTCGATCGGCTCGATCTGGGGGTTGCACCGGTGCGAAGATTGTTGTCCCTGTTCACCGCACTCGGCCTGCTCGCGGGCTGCACGCCGTCGAGCGCCGAGGAGCGGGCCAATCCAAGCCTCGCCGAGCGAGGCACCGCCATGACCACCGTCAAGCCGGCCCGACAGGACCTCACCAACCGGGTGAGCCTCACCGGCAAGGTGCAGCTCGGCCCGACGTTCGGGCTGGTCGCGCCGATCGACGGCGAGGTGCGCTATCTCGACGTGAAGGCGCCGACGTCCACGCCCACGAAGCCGACGAAGGTCGCCAACGTGTGGGCCAACGGCAAGGCGACCCCGATCGAGGTGCCGGCCGGCGCGCTGTTCACGGGCCGGCTGGTCGACGACCGGTCGAAGGTGACGGCCGGGATGCCGATCGTGTCCGCCAAGTACGTCGGCTACGGGATCGTCGCCGACATCGACGGCTCCCAGGCGTACCAGATCAGCGACACCCTGGAGTCGGTCCAGGCGCAGATCAAGAGCGGTCCGGGGCCCTTCCCTTGCAGTGTGCTGGGGACGCTCGCCGCGCTGCCCGCCGGTACCATTCCGGAACCGAAGCAACCGACGGCCAATCCCAGCGCGAGCGCGCCCCCGCCGGTGGTCGAGAAGAACCCGCAACAGCCGTCGGAGTCGACCGGCATGCGGCTGGTGTGCGTCGGCCCGGCCGGCGCGAAGCTCATCAACGGCGCCTCCGCCACCGTCGAGGTGGTCACGGCGAAGGCGAGCAACGTGCTGGTGCTGCCGGTCGAGGCGGTCGCCGGCTCGCAGGGCCAGGGCCAGGTCGAGGTGGTCAACGCCGACCAGACCCGGGAGGTCCGGCAGGTCACGCTGGGCCTCAGCGACGGCAAGGTCATCGAGATCAAGTCCGGGCTGACCGGTGACGAGACGATCGCCGTGCCCGGCCCCAGCCTGCCGGCCGCCAAGCCGAACCAGACCGGCGGCATGCCGTTCCCGGGCAAGTCATGAGCCCGCTGATCGAGCTGGTCGGCGTCACCAAGACGCTCAAGGGCCAGCAGCAGCCGCGCACCATCCTCGCGGGCGTCGACCTCACCGTCGAGCCCGGCGAGAGCGTCGCCATCCTGGGCCGCTCCGGCTCCGGCAAGAGCACGCTGCTGAGCCTCATCGGCCTGTTCGACCGGCCCGACACCGGCCACTACTTCATGGGCGGCCGCGACCTCGCGCGCCTCCCCGAGCGCAAGGCCGCCGGGCTGCGCAGCGCCGAGTTCGGCTTTGTGTTCCAGCGGTTCTTCCTGCTCAAGCACCTCACCGCCGCGCAGAACGTGGCCATGGCGCTGGTCAACGGCCAGGGCTGGCTGCCGCGCCGCAAACGCAAGGCCCGCACGCTGGAGGCGCTCGACCAGGTCGGCATCGCGCACCTGGCCAAGCACCGCCCGGCCAAGCTGTCCGGCGGCGAGCAGCAGCGGGTCGCCATCGCCCGGGCGCTGGTGCGCAACCCGAGCGTGCTGCTCGCCGACGAGCCCACGGGCGCGCTCGACACCGAGACCGGCAACCTGGTCATCGAGGTCATGCGTGCCGCCACCGAGCGCGGCTGCGGCCTCGTGCTGGTCACGCACGACGAGGCCCACGCCGCCAAGATGCACCGGGTCCTGCGCCTGCAGGACGGCGTGCTGGAGCCGGCATGATCAGACTGTCGGGCCGGCTCCGGTCGGCCGTCATCATCGGCGGGCAGGGCATCCGAGCCCGCAAGATGCGGACCTTCCTGTCCATGCTCTCGCTTTTCCTGGGTGTACTGGCAGTGGTCGCCGTGCAGGCCGCCGCGGAGACCGCCAAGACGCTCCGCCTCGCCGACCTCGAGCTCCATGCGGGCAAGGACGGCACGCGGCAGCTGTACGTGCCGCCGATGGGCGACGCCGTCTCGACCACCTTCGACACCATCGCGGGCAGGCCGGGCGTGGCGGCGATGATGAGCTACCAGGCCATCATCGGCGAGCCGAAGGTCACCCCGATCAACCCGGGCGCGGCACCGTTCAACAACGAGGCCGCCTACGGCTACGGCCCGATGCCGGGCTCGTTCCAGGTGCAGTGCGACTCGTCGGGCCTGTGCCGGCCGGTCCCGGTCGATGCGGGTGACGTACCGCCGAAGGGCCAGGCCATCGAGGTCGTGCTCAACGCCGTGTCGGGTGACGTGCGGCAGTTCCGGCCGTTCCGCCCGGTGAGCGGCTCCTGGCTCGACGAGTCCGGCCCGCCGTCGTACTCCCCGCGGCTCGTGCTCAACAAGGAGGCCGCCCGCGGCTTCAGCGAGCACGTGGTCCCGGCCGAGATGCGGATGGACGGCGCGACCGCCAACCCCACCCCGCGCATCATCGGCGTCGTCGACGACGGCAATCCCCAGCCCACGGCCTACGTCCGCATGGACGACCTGCGCAACTGGCTCCCGTCGTCGGCCGGCAGCAGCCAGTACGGCGGCGGCCTGCTGGTCCTGCTCTCCCCGTCGGCCGGCGAGACCGAACGCCTGCTGGTGCACAAGCTGACCAGCGCGGGCCTCCCGGGCGAGGCGCTGCAGGTCCAGGTGGTCGACGCCCGCAAGACGATCGAGTCGGAGCTGTCGATCGTGCGCTGGATCTTCCTGGGCATGGCCGGCCTGGTCCTGCTCATCGGCGTGGCCGGCATCCTGAACGTCGGCCTGGCGACGGTCGGTGAACGGGTGGAGGAGTTCGCGCTGCGCCGCGCGGTGGGCACCCCGAGATCGCTGCTCGCGGGCATCGTGCTGGCCGAGACGCTGCTCACCGGCCTGCTCACCGCGGCCGCGGCCATCGGCCTGTCGGTCGTCGCGCTCGACGTCGCGTCGGCGATGTTCGCCTACCGCTTCCCGGAGTTACGGGACATGACCTTCCCCTGGCAGGCAGGCGTCGCCGGCGTCATCGCCGGCCTGGTCGCGGGCCTCCTCGGCGGCGCGATCCCGGCCGCGCGGGCCGCCCGCATCCCGATCGCGACGGTGATGCGCGCCTGACCGCCCACCGCTCGTCAGTGAAAGCCGGCCGCGGCGTACTGGGCGAGCGCTGTCCGCAGAGCCTTCGGGACCTCGTCGCCGGCCTGGTCTTCACGGTCGGCGACGAGGTACGGGTGGCAGCCGCCAGACCAACTCCCACCGGCGGTCCTCGTCACCGCCGGAGGCCGCGCGGAGCGCTTCGTCGACGGCCTCCGCCACAGCGGCCTCCGACATCGACATGGCGGCCATCCTGCAGAAGGCCCGAACCGAGCGCAATCGCAATCCTGCGGCGGAGGCCGCCCGCCCGTCCGTCGTAGGCCGAAACGACGGACACCCGGTCGCGTCCGAAGGGACGGCCGGGCGTTCGTGCTGGCCAGAGGGCGGTGGCGCGGGGATTCGAACCCCGGGAGGGCGTAAACCCTCACACGCTTTCGAGGCGTGCTCCTTAGGCCACTCGGACACGCCACCGCCGAAGACCTTACAGGACCCCCCACCCATCCCACACGGGGGACCGGCATTTGGCAGGATCAGGGGTATGAGCACGCACATCGGGGCCCAGGCCGGTGACATCGCTGAGCGGGTCCTGCTGCCCGGCGACCCCCTCCGGGCCAAGTGGATCGCCGAAACCTTCCTCAAAGACGCCCGTTGCTACTCGACCGTGCGGAACATGCTCGGGTTCACCGGGACCTATGACGGGGTCGAGGTGTCCGTCCAGGGGTCGGGCATGGGCATGCCCAGCGCCAGCATCTACACCCACGAGCTGATCAACGACTACGGGGTCAGGAAGCTGATCCGGGTCGGCAGCTGCGGGGCGATCGTCGAGTCGCTCAAGCTGCGGGACGTGGTGGCCGCCATCGGGTCCAGCACCGACTCCATGATGAACCGGCAGCGGTTCGACGGGCTCATCGACTACGCGCCGGTGGCGGACTTCGAGCTGCTGCGCACGGCCGTCGACGTCGCGCGGCAGCAGGGCATCGAGATGCAGGTCGGGCCGATCCTGGCCGCCGACGCGTTCTACACCGACCGGCCCGACCTCTACGATCGTCTCGCCGACTACGGGGTCCTCGCCGTCGAGATGGAGTCCGCGGCCATCTACACCATCGCCGCGCGGTTCGGGGCCAAGGCGCTGACGCTGCTGACCGTCAGCGACCACATCAAGACCGGCGAGCGGACCACCGCCCAGGAGCGGGAGCAGACCTTCGGGCAGATGGTCGAGGTCGCGCTACGGACGATCATCAGCTAGCCGCCAGCGCCACGGTGGGGGAGAGGCGGGCCGCCCGGACGGCCGGGTAGAGGCCCGCCACTGCGCCGACGAGCAGCGTCACGGCAAACACCCCGACCGGCACCCACAGCGGCACGGCGAACAGCCAGTCCCGCCAAGCCGCGTAGGACAGCGTGACCAGCACGCCGAGCAGCACGCCGGCCAGGCCGCCAAGGAAAGACAGCAGCAGCGACTCGGTCAGGAACTGGAGCCGGATCTGGCCGCGCGTCGCCCCGAGTGAGCGACGCAGGCCGATCTCGGCGCGCCGTTCGAGCACCGAGATGACCATCGTGTTGGCCACCCCGACGCCGCCGACGAGCAGGGCCACCGCGCCGAGGCCGAGGAGCAGGCCGGTGAACGTCGCGTCGGTCGCCTCGCGGGCGGCCAGGGCGTCGGAGGGGCGCGAGACCTGCACCTCGTTGGGCGCCGACGGGTTCGCGGTGGCGGCGAGGACGTCGGCGACCGCGGTGACGGCGTCGTCGCGGGCGCGGGCGTAGATCGTCGTCGCGTACCCGTCGAAGCCCAGGACCTGCTCGGCCACCGGCCAGCCGATGAGCGCGGCGGTGTCGAGGGCGGGCGCCAGCGGTGCCGGGGCGAGGATTCCGACGACGGTGAACCAGCGGTCGCCGAGCCAGACCGACAGGCCCAAGCCGTTCCGCAGGCCGAGCAGGGTCGCCGCCTTGGAGCCCAGCACGACGGTCGGGTAGGTGGGCGCGGTCAGCCAGGTGCCGGCCTGCATGCTCGCGCCGACCGTGCCCAGCAGGCCGGGCCGCGCGGCCAGCACCGCGATGCCGCCCGACTCGGCGGCCGGGATGCGGTCGGTGCGGTACACCCGGGCGGTCTTGACCTGGCCGGTCGCGGACACCGAGGTCACCGGGCCGATGCGGGCGACCATCGCCTCCGCCGAGGAGGGCAGGTGCGAGGAGTCGCCGAAGAAAGTCTTGCCGGGTCCGGCGGTCAGCAGGTTGGTACCGAGGGCGTCCAGCTCCCGTGAGAGTTGCGCACGGCTGGACGTGGAGATCCCGACCACGGCCACCATCGCCGCGATGCCGATCGCGATGCCGAGGGCCGACAGCACGACCCGCAGCGGCCGCGTCCGCAGGCCGGACCCGCCGACCCGCACGACGTCCCAGAACGACAGCCTCATCCGACGATCCTTCCGTCGCGCATCTCGACCCGGCGGGGCAGCGCGGCGGCGATCTCCCGGTCGTGAGTGATCATCACGACCGTCGTCCCCTCCAGCGACAGGAGCAGGTCCAGCACGACGCGACCGGAAACCGAGTCCAGGTTCCCCGTCGGCTCGTCGGCGAGCAGCACCGGCGGCGATCCGACCAGCGCCCGCGCCACCGCGACCCGCTGCCGCTCGCCGCCGGAGAGCTGGTGCGGCCGGTGGTCGACGCGGTGGGCCAGCCCGACCCGCTCCAGCGCCGCGGCCGCACGGCGCCGGCGGTCGCGGAGCGGCACGCCCGAATACAGCAGCCCGTCGGCCACGTTGTCCAGCGCCGGTACCCCGGCCGCCAGGTGGAACTGCTGGAACACGAAGCCGATCGCGGTGGCCCGCAGCCGGCTCAGCCCGGCGTCACCGAGCGCGGCGACGTCCTGCCCGGCGACGGACACCGTCCCGGAGGAGGGGCGGTCGAGCGTGCCGATGAGGTGCAGCATCGTCGACTTCCCCGAGCCGGACGGCCCGACGACGGCGACCATCTCCCCGGCCGCGACGTCGAGGTCGACGCCGTCCAGCGCCGTGACGCCCCCGGGGTACACCTTCCGCACATCACGCAGGGAGATCATCCGGCCACCCCGACGGTCAGGCCTTCGGACAGGTCGGCGCCGGAGACCTCGACCCGGCCGGCGGCGAACAGGCCCGTCTTCACCGCGACGGTGCGCACGCCGCCGGCGTCGTCGACGAGCTGCAGGCCGTAGCCGCCCTCGGCGAGCGCGACGAGCGCGGCGACCGGCACGGTCAGGACGTTCTCGCGGGACTCCGACACGAGGGTCACGTCGACCGGCGCGGCGTCGTACGTGCCCAGCCTGTCCTGCGCGGCCAGGGTCACGGTGACGTCCACGGTCACGGTCGTGGTGTTGCCCTGGACCGTCGCGGTGGCGACCGCGCCGATCGCGCTGATGGTGCCGTCGACGACGGTGTCATTGGGCAGTCGTACCTCGGCCACGTCCCCGACCGACGCGAGCTCCTGCTTGGTGACGTCGAGCTTCACCGTCACCACGCGGGCCGAGCCGGTCCAGTCGAGAACCGCCGTCGTGGCGTTGTCGCCGAGGTGGGCCCGGACCTGGCCGACGCGGACCGCGGCCGGCGCGACGACGATCCGGCCGACCTCGACCGTCCCGGTCCGGGGCAGCCCCAGCGACTCCTGCCAGTCGCGCACCACGTCGGCGGTGGCCGAGGTGTAGGAGTCGTCGGCCGTGAACCCCTTGTATCCCAGCGCCGCCAGCCCGGCCTCGAACATGGCGACGTCCGCGCCCTCGTCGCCGGGCTTCAGCGGGCGGTACAGCGGGGCCGTCCCGTACCAGAGGAGCACCGGCCCGCCGTCCACGCGGTACAACTGCTGCCCGCGCTGCACCGTGGAGCCCTCTCCCGGCAGCCCGGTGATCATGCCCGGCAGCCGCCCGACGACGGTCGTAGCCGTCCCGAAGCCGAGGGTCCCGTCCACATCCTCGGTCGTGGTCAGCGTTCCCCGGGTGATCTTCGTGGTCGACGGCTTGGCCGGAGGCACCGGATCGGCGTGCCGCGGATAGAAGATCGCGCCGGCGAGAACGACGGGCACCCCCAGCAGAAGCCAGCGGCGCCTCACCGGCCCACCGTCCCCTTGCACGCCTCGGCCGCCGCCTTGAAGGCCGGGCTGTTGACGTCGATGTCGCTCTTCAGGAACGAGCTGAGCCCGGTGTCCGGGTCGGGATCGGGCATGTCGACGCCGTGCTCGCGCATGCACTTGGCGAAGGCCCGGGCCTGCTCCAGCTGCTCGGGCGAGAGGTTCTGCAGTGACCCGCCGTTGGGCAGGAACTCCTGGCAGGCCTCGCTCGCCGCGAGCACCTTCGAGCGGTCGGCGCCCGGCGCGATCTCGATGTTGCCGTCGGGGCCGGGGTCGGGCATGTCGACGCCGTGCTCCCGCATGCACTTGGCGAACCGGCGGTTGGCCTCGGCCTTGTCGGCGGACGGGGAGGCCGACGCGGCGGCATCGCCACCGGCGGTCGCGACCGACGGCTTCTCCCCCGACGAACACGCCGCCAGCAGGAGCAACGTCAGAACCACAATGGTCGTCTTCATGCCCGACAGTGCAGGGCAGCGGCCATAAGACGGTCGTCAGCCGGGCACCTTATCCCGCGCTTACAGCCGGTGGCGGCACCATGGACGGCGTGCGGGTTCTCGTGGTGGAAGACGAACAGCTGCTGGCCGACGCGGTCGCGGAGGGGCTCCGGCGGGAGTCGTTCGCGGTCGACGTCGCCTACGACGGTGACGGCGCGCTCCAGCGGCTCGGCGTCAACGAGTACGACGTGGTGGTCCTCGACCGCGACCTGCCCGAGGTGCACGGCGACGAGGTGTGCCGCCAGGTGGCGAGCGCCATGCCGGAGACGCGGATCCTCATGCTCACGGCCGCGTCGGCGGTGGCCGACCGGGTCGACGGGCTGTCCCTGGGCGCCGACGACTACCTGGGCAAGCCGTTCGCGTTCGCCGAGCTCGTCGCCCGGGTGCGGGCGCTGGGCCGGCGGGCCCGGGCCGCCACCCCGCCGGTGCTGGAGCGCGGGGACCTGCGCCTCGACCCGAACCGGCGCGAGGTCTTCCGCGGCGGGCACTACGTTGCCCTGACCCGCAAGGAGTTCGCGGTACTGGAGGAGCTCCTGCGGGCAGACGGAGCGGTGGTCTCGGCGGAGCAGCTGCTGGAGCGCGCGTGGGACGAGCACATCGACCCGTTCACGAACGTGCTCCGGGTGACGGTGATGACCCTGCGGCGCAAGCTCGGCGATCCGCCGGTCGTCGAGACCGTCGCCGGCGTGGGGTACCAGATCCGATGAGGCACCTCGGCATCCGGACCCGGCTCACCCTGCTCTACGGCGTGCTCTTCCTGGTCGGCGGCACCATCCTGCTCGGGCTGACGTACGTGCTGGTCAAGCAGAACATCCACCAGCGCAGCGCCGGCTCGGTGTCGACCCTGCCGGCCGAGCTCAAGGTGGGCCTGGGCGACCAGTCGATCCGGGTCAACGAGATCCTCAAGGACCTCCAGGCCCGCCAGGAGCGGATCGAGCAGGACACCCTCGACGCGCTCATCACCCAGGGCTCGATCGCGCTCGGCCTGGTGACCGTCATCGGCGTCGGGGTGGGCTGGCTGATGGCCGAGCGGGCGCTGCGTCCGGTGCATCGCATCACCGAGACCGCCCGCCGGGTGGCCGGCGGCAGCCTCCACGAGCGGATCGCGCTGCACGGGCCGGCCGACGAGATCAAGGAGCTCGCCGACACCTTCGACTCCATGCTGGAGCGGCTCGACCAGGCCTTCGACGGGCAGCGCCGGTTCGCCGCGAACGCCTCGCACGAGCTGCGCACGCCGCTGACGATCAACCGGACGCTGATCGAGGTCGCGCTGGGCCGGCCGTCCCCGCCGCCGGAGCTGGTGCAGCTGGGGGAGACGCTGCTGGCCGTCAACGCCCGGCACGAGCGGCTCATCGACGGGCTGCTCACGCTGGTCGCGTCCGAGCAGGCGCTGACCGTGCACGACCCGGTCGACCTGGCCGAGGTGGCCCGGCACGTCATCGGCGACCGTCCGATCAGCGTGTCGTTCGTCAGTGCCCCCGCCGTCGGCGACCCGGTGCTGCTCGAGCGGGTCGTGCAGAACCTCGTGGACAACGCGCTGGCCTACAACGTGCCCGGCGGGCAGGTCTGGGTCTCGACCGGACCGACGTGGGTGACGGTCTCGAACACCGGGCCGGTGGTCCCGCCGTACGAGATTCCCGGGCTCTTCGAACCGTTCCGCCGGCTGCGGTCGCGGACCGGCTCGGCGAACGGCACCGGGCTGGGTCTGTCGATCGTCCGGTCGGTGGCGGTCGCCCATGGCGGCACCGTGGAGGCGAAGCCGCGCGACGGCGGTGGGCTGACCGTGACGGTGACGCTGCCCACAAGAAAATAACCGACCGGTCGGTCGCATTGTTGGTACCGTGAGCGCATGACCGTTGACGGGCGCTTGGTCCGCGGCGAGCGGGCCCGCGCCGCCGCGCTCGACGCCGCCGTGGTGCTCGCCACCGAGTCCGGCCTCGACGGGCTCTCGTTCAGCCAGCTCGCCGACCGGCTCGGGGTCAGCAAGTCGGGCCTGTTCGCGCACTGGCGGACCAAGGAGGAGCTCCAGCTCGCCGCGGTCGGCCACGCGCAGCGGCGGTTCACCGACGTCGTCATCCGCCCGGCCCTGCACGAGCCGCGCGGGCTGCGGCGGCTGTGGGCGCTGCACGACTACCGCCTGCGCGACATCTTCTCGGGCGCCCTGCCCGGCGGGTGCTTCTTCTGCAACGCCCAGTTCGAGTACGTCGCCCGGCCCGGCGCCGTCCGTGACGCGCTGACCGCCGCGCTGGCCGACTGGCACGTCCTGCTGGAGCGGCTCATCACCGAGGCGATCGAGCTCGGCGAGCTGCGGGCCGACGTCGACCCGGCGCAGCTGTCGTTCGAGCTCAACGCGCACGGCACCGCGGCCGTCTACGAGTCGCGGCTGCTCGACTCGGACGAGATCCTCACCTACGCCCGCACGGCCGCCCTGGTGCGGCTGCGCGGCCTGAGCCCGACTCCTGACCTACTCCCTGACTGAGAAGCTGCCGGAGGTTGAGTTGACCACTGTCGAAGCCGTCGGACACGTCGAGCCCTTCACCGTCCACTTCGACGACCTGGACGCGATGGGCATCGTCCACAACGCCCGCTACGCCGTCTTCCTGGAACGCGCCCTGTCCAACTGGTGGGGGGAGCGCGGCCACTCCTACGCCGGCGGCCGCCCGACCACGTCGGACGTCATGCACGCGGTCGCCGAGTACTCGATCTCGTACCGGACGCCCGTCCGCGGTACCGGCGACATCGGCGTGCACTTCTGGCTGGAGTCGCTGGGCGAGAGCTCGGCGGTGTACCGCTTCCGGATCGTCTCGGCCGACGGGCAGACCGTCCACGCCGAGGGCCGGCGGGTCAACGTCAAGCTCGACCCGCGCACGCTGCGCCCGGCGCCGTGGAGCGACCACGCCCGCAGCGTCTGCCAGGTGCTAATCGCCCCGCCGGTGCCCGCGGAAGAACTCGAGCAGCAGGGCTGAGCACTCCTCCTCCAGCACCCCGGCGATCACCTCCGGCCGGTGCGTGAGCCGCCGGTCGCGCAGGACGTCCCACAGCGAACCGGCGGCCCCGGTCTTCGGCTCCCACGCGCCGAACACGACGGTGCCGACCCGGGCCAGCACGATCGCCCCGGCGCACATCGTGCACGGCTCCACCGTGACGACGAGGGCACAGTCCTCCAGGCGCCAACCGTCCAGCGGTACGGCGGCCCGCCGCAGCGCCAGCAGTTCGGCGTGCGCGGTCGGGTCGCCGGTGAGCTCGCGCTCGTTGTGGGCGGCGCCGAGCTCGGTGCCGTCCGGGCCGAGGATCACGGCGCCGATCGGCACGTCGGCACCCGCGCCGGAGGCCACCTCGATGGCCCGCCGCATCGCGGGCTCCCACCGTCGCACCACGCTCAGAGCTCGCGCAGTTCCTCGACCTCGTCGCCGGCGCCGATCGACTGGCAGATCTCCGCCGTCAGGTCGGCCGGCAGCATGCCCTCCTGGGCGCACAGCTCGAGCAGCCGCCCGCCCGGCATGCCGAGGTCGGCCAGCAGCTCCGGGTCGCCGACCGGCTCGATGTCGGGCTCCGCAGACGGGCGCTCGTCCTCGTCCTCCGGCTCCTCCTCCTCGTCGTCGGCAGCGGCGATGTCCGGCAACTGCTCCTCGATGTCGCCGAGGAGGATGGCCCCGAGCCGCGACTCCTCGGCGAACACCGAATCGGAGCCGAAGACGCGCAGGTCCTCCCCGTCGTCGAGGCGCAGGATCACCAGATAGGCGTCGTCCGACTCGACGAACAGCAGCGACACCGCCGCGTCCGGATCGGCGTCGCGCAGGCGGTCGGTGATCTCTTCGATGTCGGCGACGCCGCTGAGGTCGAGCTCGGCTGCGGCCCAGCTCCCGGCGCCGCGCGTGACAGCGGCAGCGAAGTGCGACACGGTCCCCCCGGTCGGTGCTCGTCGTTACGCGTGAACACTATTCGAGCGGGTCACTGGTTGGGCCGGAGGGCCCCGGATGTGTTCAGTCGGCGAGTCGTCGCCGGTTCGCGATCAGCTCTCGGAGGCGGTCGGCCCGCAGCCGGCGGGGATGGAGCCGCTCGCGGAGCGCCTTGGCGTCCGCGAGTTCCACCAGCAGCGCGAGCCGCCGGCGACGCCGCTCGGGGTCGAGCCGCTGCAGCCTCAAAGCCATGTTGCTGAGAGTGATGCGCGCCGGAATCCACGTCAAGAGCGCACGGCAAACTCCGCGTGTCAGCTACGGAACGTGCCTGCGGCCGGCTACGGAACGTGCCTACCAGAGCACCCAGTCGCCGCCGGCCATGCGGTAGCCCACGACGATCCCGGCGATCGCGACCGCGACCCCGCTGGCCATCGCCACGCCGACCGCCACGCCCCGGTCGCCGAAGCGGGCGAGCACCGCCGATGCTCCCCAGGCCAGGATTCCGGCGATGAGGGTGAGCCAGATGTACCCCCGGGCCGAGCCGGCGAGCAGCCCGAACAGCAGCATCCAGGCGGCGCCGACGGCGGCCCCGGCGGTGACCATCGGGCTGCGCACGGGGAGCGGCTCGCGGTAGGTCGGCCGGGGCTGGTTCACGACGAAGACGGGTGGGCGCAGCGCGCCCTGCCAGGCCCCGTACTGCGCGGCGGGCGTCGGCGGCCGTGCGGGCACCGCCGGGCCGGCGGGGCCGATCGGCCCTGTCACCCGCCGTTCGCTCAGCTTCGGTGGCGGCCCGACGACGGGCGGGCCCATGGCACCGGGCCACGGCTGCCGGGCGCCCACGGGTGTGGGCATGCCGGCGGTCGCGTCCGGCTCCTTCCACGGCGACTCGCTCACTGCCACTCATGCAGCTTAGCCCGGCCGATCAGCCGAGGACGGCGAGCCGTTTCCGGGCGACGCCGCCCCCGGCGGCGATCACCCGAACCGGCTTACGGCAACAACGGTACGTACCGGGCGTTCGGTGGGGTGTCCCGAGCCGAACGGGTGACCGGCGGGTGTGCGAGAGTTCCGCAGTGGGTGATGCGACGTTGAACGTGGCGGTGATCGGCCTCGGGCTGATCGGCGGGTCGGTGCTGCGGGCGCTGGCGGTGCAGGGCCACCGCGTCAGCGGATATGACGCCGATCCGGCAACGCGCGCCACCGCCCGTACCGCCGCCGCACAGGCCCCCGCGAACGCCCGCTGGCACGTGACCGGCACCGTCGCCGACGCCGTCCGCGACGCCTCGCTGGTCGTCGTCGCCGTGCCGCTGCCGGCGGTCGAGGCGGTGTTCGACGAGCTGGCGTCGCTCGCATACGTCGGCGTGGTGACCGACGTGACCTCGGTGAAGGGTCCGGTCCGCGACCTCGCGGCCGACCGCCTGCGCACCGGCGGCCAGTCGCTGGCGACGTTCATCGGCGGCCACCCGATGGCCGGCCGGGAGACCTCCGGCTTCACCGCCGCCGACCCGCGGCTGTTCGAGGGCTGCGCCTGGGTGCTGTGCCTGACCGAGGACGGCGCCCACCTGCGCGACTGGATGGACCTGGCCGCGCTGGTCACGGCGCTGGGCGCCCGGGTGGTGCCGGCCACCGCCGACGAGCACGACCACGCGGTGGCCTCGATCTCCCACGTGCCCCACCTGGTCGCCGCGGCCGTCGCGGCCCGGGTGGCGAGCGACCCGCTCGCCGCGACGCTGGGCGCGGGCTCCTTCCGCGACGGCACGCGGGTGGCGGCCGCCCGCCCCGACCTGACGGCCGCGATGTGCGGCGGGAACGCGGCCGCGGTGCTGGCCTCGCTGGACGCGGTCATCGCCGACCTGAGCGCCGCCCGGGCCATCCTGGACGGCGCCGACCCGATCGGCGCCCTGACGCCGTGGCTGACCCCGGGCCACACCGCCCGCCTGGCCTGGCCGCCGGCCCCGGGCGAGACGGCCGACCTCCCGGCCCGCGCCGACGTGCTGCTGCGCCTGGGCCGCGTCGGCGGCTGGATCGAGTCGGTCGCGGCCGACCGCAAGACCGTCCGCGCCGTCCGCCCGGCCTGAGGCTTCTTCTTTTCTACGGGCGCCAGATGCGGGTGTCGGTCACGATGGCCGTCACCAGGGCGGCCGGGGTGACGTCGAAGGCCGGGTTCACCGCCGCCGTGCCCGGCGGGGCCGTCGCGCCGGCGACCTCCGCGGCGCCGCGATCCTCGATCTCCACCCGGTCGCCGCTCGGCGTGTCCGGGTCCACCGTCGTCTCCGGGGCTACGCAGATGAACGGGATGCCGGCCGCCCGGGCGCCCAGGGCGTGCGCATAGCTGCCCACCTTGTTCACCACGTCGCCGTTGGCGCAGATGCGGTCGGCGCCCAGGATCACCGCGTCCACCTCGCCGCGGGCCATCAGGAAGGGGCCGGCCGAGTCGACCGCCAGGCGGTGCGGGACGCCGGACCGGGCCAGCTCCCACGTCGTCAGCCGGGCGCCCTGCAGCAGCGGCCGGGTCTCGCTCGCGATGACGCCCGCGAGGGCGCCGCGGCGGTGCAGCTCGAAGACGACCGCGAGCGCCGTTCCCTCGACGACCGTCGCCAGGCCGCCGGTGTTGCAGTGGGTCAGCAGCCGAGGGGCCGGGCCGCAGAGCTCGAGCACCAGGTCGGCGCCGCGTCGCGCCATCTCCGCCGAACTGGTGATCTCCTCGTCGCGCAGCTTCATTGCCTCGTTGAGCACGGCGTCGAAGGAGGGCAGCAGCGATGCGGCCCGGTGCGCGCCACGGGCCAGGTTGACCGCTGTCGGCCGGGCCTGCGCCACCAGGTCCACGGCTCGCCGCAGGTCCGCCGGGTCCGGATACTGCCGGGCGGCGAGCGCGACGCCGAACGCGCCGGCCACACCGAGCGCCGGGGCGCCCCGCACGGCGAGCCGCTGGATCGCGTCGACGAGCGCCTCCACGGTCGTGAGCCGCAGGTGGACCGTCTCGCCGGGAAGCCGGGTCTGGTCGACGATGACGACGGCGTCGTCAATCCAGTCAATGGTGCGCATCAATGGTCCGTTTCGCGCCGGCCGCGCCGCTCGGGCGCGGGGAATTCGTCCGTTCGGTTTTGTGAAAGCGCCGACGCCCGACGTTGTCGGGCGTACATTCGGGATTCATGAGCACCGTATTGGCGCTCGCGACGGTCCCCTTCCTGATGGCGGCCGGACTGCTCGCGTTGATGAAGGTTCCGACCCATCTCCAACTCACCGTCACGGATACCGCTCTGCTCATCGAGCCGCAGGGGCTCGATCGCTGGTGGACTCGCCGGGACCGGATCGAGGTGCCGGTGGCCACGATCGAGTCGATCCGCATCGTGCCACGCTCCGAGGCGCCCGCGGTCCCCGCGAAGGCCAAGGGCGTGCATCTCAACGGCATCATCACGGCCGGGGTGCACGGTGACACCTTCTGGGACGTCCGGCGCGGCGACCAGCTGCTGATGATCACCTGCAAGGCGGGCGGCGAGTTCAAAACGCTGGTACTGCAGTTCGCCAATCCGTTCGCGACGCTGACCCGCACCCGTACCGTGATTGCGCACAACGGATCGCGGAGCACTAGCGTCTGACGCATGCCGACCGCTCGTGACCCGCTCGCCGATCTGCGACGCATTGCGTACCTGCTGGAGCGGGCGCACGAGAAGACCTATCGCGTCCGCGCCTTCCGGGGCGCCGCAGCCGTGCTCGGCAAGCTGCCCGAGGGCGAGCTCGCGGCCCGCGCGAAGGCGGGCACGCTGACCGACCTCGCCGGCGTCGGCGACGTGACCGCCCGCTGCGTCGTCGAGTCGCTCAACGGCGAGGAGCCGGTCTACCTGCGCCGCCTCGAGGCGACCGCCGGCCAGGACCTCGACGAGGAGACCCGGGGGCTGCTCGAGGCGCTCCGCGGCGACTGCCACGCGCACTCCGACTGGTCCGACGGCGGCTCGCCGATCGACGAGATGGCGCTGACCGCCGCCGGCCTCGGCCACGAGTACCTCGTGCTCACCGACCACTCGCCGCGCCTCACCGTGGCCCGCGGGCTGTCCGCGGAGCGGCTGGAGGAGCAGCTCGGCGTGGTGGCCGACCTCAACGCGGGCTTCGCCGAGCTGGGCATGTCGTTCCGCATCCTGACCGGCATCGAGGTGGACATCCTCGCCGACGGCTCGCTCGACCAGACCGACGAGCTGCTGGCCCGGCTCGACGTCGTGGTCGGCTCGGTGCACAGCAACCTCAAGGACGAGCCCGAGGTGATGACCCGCCGGATGGTCACCGCCCTGGCCAATCCGCACCTCGACATCCTGGGCCACTGCACGGGCCGGCTCATCACCGGAGGGCGGGGCACCCGGCCGGAGAGCCGGTTCGACCCGGCGGCGGTCTTCGCCGCGGCGGTCGAGCACGACAAGGCCATCGAGATCAACTCGCGGCCGGAGCGGCTCGACCCGCCCAAGCGGCTGCTGCGGGTCGCGCTGGAGACCGGCTGCCGGTTCTCGATCGACACCGACGCGCACGCCCCGGGTCAGCTCGACTGGCTATCCAACGGGTGTGCGCGCGCCGTCGCCTGCGGGGTCCCGGCTGAGCGCATCGTCAATACGCTGCCGGCGGCCGACCTGCTCGCGTGGGCGGCGTCGCACGGCTGAGAACAGGCCCTGGGAGGCGCCGACGCCGGCCAGGACGATGAGCCCGCCCACGGGCTGGTGCCAGGTGAGCGTCTCGCCCAGGAAGACGGTGCCGGCGACCGCCGCCACGAACGGCGGCAGGTACGTGACCATCGAGCCGGTCGTGACGCCCGCGGTCCGCACGACGTGGAAGTTCAGTGCGAAGGCGATGCCCGTGCCGAAGACGCCCAGGGCGACGACCGCCAGGTAGACGCGCGGCGAGTGGCCGAGTGGCGCCGGCGGCGCGCCCGCGATCAGGGGCGCGGCGATCAGCAGGTGCAGGGTCGACGTGACGAGCTGCCCGACCGACAGCTGCAGCGGCGTGACGTCGAAGTGCTTCATCAGCCAGCGGGTGTAGTTGAACGCGATGCCGTAGCAGAGCACCGCACCGAAGAGCATCAGCTGGCCCAGCGCCGAGCTGCCGCCGACGCCCTCCCACACGCCGAGCACCACGAGCACGCCGACGAAGCCGATGAGCAGGCCGGTGAGCTGCCGGCGGCCCGGCCGCTCGCTGCGCACCGCGACCAGCGTCACCAGCAGGGTGGTCAGCGGGGCGGTGCCGTTCCAGATGCCGGCCAGCACCGACGGCACCCGCTGCTCGGCGTAGCCGAAGAGTGTGAAGGGGATGGTGCACGCGAACAGCGAGAACACGAACAGGTGCGCCCACAGCCGGACGCCGCGGGGCAGCGGCAGGCGGCGGACCGCCAGGTAGGCCAGCAGCGTGAGCGCACCCAGCGCGATGCGGTACCCGGCGATGTACACCGGCTCCAGCTCCACCAGCGCGTCCTTGATGAACATGAAGCTGGTACCCCAGATCAGGGCCACCGCGAGGAACGCGGGCAACCAGCGGCGCATCGGGGCGTCAGGGGCCGGACTCGTCATGGGCCTTACTCTGCTCCTCCGCCGGTCGCCCCGTCGCGCGGATTTCGGACGTCCAGGTGCAGGTCAAGCCACGGCTTCGGAATTGGCCTGCGCGGGGCCCACGACGCGGCGGCGGTTCGCGTAGGGTCGGCGCGTGGGATCTATCGATGACATCGCCAACCGGTATGTCGAGCAGTGGGCGCCCCTTGACCCGATCGGGGCGACCTTCGTCGGAGCGGCCGGATACGACGACCAGCTGACCGATCTTTCACCCGACGGCTTCGCCGCCCTCGCCGACCTCGACCGGCGCACCCTCGCCGCGCTCGACGCCGAGACGCCCGCCGACGAGTCCGAGCGCGTGGCCAAGGAGGCCATGCAGGAGCGCCTCGGATTAGCCCTGGAGCGCTACGAGGCCGGCGACATCACCAGCGACGTCAATGTGATCTCCAGCGCCCTGCACGGGGTGCGCAGCTGCTTCGACCTCATGCCCACCGAGGGCGAGCAGGCCGCCGCGAACATCTCGGCCCGGCTCGCCGCGGTGCCCAAGGCGCTCGCCGAGTGGTGCGAGACGCTGCTGACCGAGGCGCGGCAGGGCCGGGTGGCGCCCGCGAAGCAGATCATCGAGGTCGCCAAGCAGTGTGCGGTGTGGGCCGACGCCGACGGCGACAACTTCTACCCCGACCTGGCCTCCCGGGTCGGCGCCGGCACCCCGGCGCTCGCCGCGGAGCTGGCCCGCAACGCCGAGGCCGCCCGCGCGGCGACCGTGGAGACCGGCGAGTTCCTGCGCCGCGAGCTGGCCCCGCTCGGCCGCTCGAAGGAGGCCGCCGGCCGTGAGCGCTACCAGCTCGCCTCCCGTTACTTCCTCGGCGCGACCGTCGACCTCGACGAGGCCTACGCCTGGGGCTTCGAGGAGCTCGCCCGCCTGGAGAGCGAGATGCGCCAGGTCGCCGACAAGATCGTGCCGGGCGGCACGATCGACGAGGCGGTCGCCGCGCTCGACGCCGACCCGGCCCGCACGATCCAGGGCAAGGAGGCGTTCCGCGACTGGATGCAGCAGCTCGCCGACGCCACCGTCCGGGAGCTCAACGGCCGGCACTTCGACATCCCGCCGCAGGTCCAGCCGATCGAGTGCATGCTCGCCCCGACGTCCGACGGCGGCATCTACTACACCGGCCCCAGCGAGGACTTCTCCCGCCCGGGCCGCATGTGGTGGGCGGTGCCCCAGGGCATCGACAGCTTCTCGACCTGGCGCGAGGTCACCACGGTGTACCACGAGGGCGTCCCCGGTCATCACCTCCAGATCGGGCAGACCTACGTGCGGGCCGAGCTGCTGAACCGCTGGCGGCGCATTCTCGCCTGGTCCTCCGGTCACGGCGAGGGCTGGGCGCTGTACGCCGAGCGGCTGATGGACGAGCTGGGCTACCTTTCCGACCCGGGCGACAAGCTCGGCATGCTCGACGGGCAGGCGTTCCGCGCGACCCGCGTGATCGTCGACATCGGCATGCACCTGGAGCTGGAGATCCCCCGCGACAACCCGTTCGGCTTCGCGCCGGGCGAGCGGTGGACGCCGGAGCTGGGCTGGGAGTTCCTGCGCGCGCACTGCCGGGTCGAGGAGAAGAGCCTGCGGTTCGAGCTCAACCGGTACCTCGGCTGGCCCGGCCAGGCGCCGTCCTACAAGCTCGGCGAGCGGGCCTGGCTCGCCGCCCGCGACGAGGCCCGCGCGCGCAAGGGATCCGCGTTCGACCTCAAGGCCTTCCACCGCGACGCGCTCAACCTCGGCGCGCTCGGGCTCGATCCGCTGCGGGCGGCGCTGGCCCGGCTGTAAGTTTCGCCGGTGGGCGCACTCGACGGCATCCTCGTCGCGGACTTCTCGCGCGTCCTGGCCGGGCCGCTGGCCACCATGACCCTCGGCGACCTCGGCGCCGACGTGGTCAAGGTGGAGCGGCCCGGGCCGGGCGACGACACGCGCACGTGGGGCCCGCCGTATGCGCCCACCGGGGAGTCGACGTACTTCCTGTCGGTCAACCGCAACAAACGCGGGCTGACGCTCGACCTGGCGTCGCCCGCGGGTCGGGACGCGGCGCTCGACCTGGCCCGGCGGGCCGACGTGCTGGTGGAGAACTTCGCGCCGGGCACGATGGAGCGCTTCGGGCTCGGCTATGAGCAGATCGGCAACCCGCGGCTCGTGTACGCCAGCGTCACCGGGTTCGGGCGGGGGCAGCCGGCTCCGGGGTACGACTTCCTGATCCAGGCCGTCGGCGGGCTGATGTCCATCACCGGTGATCCCGGCGGCCCGCCGACCAAGGCCGGGGTGGCGCTGGTGGACGTGCTGGCCGGCCAGCAGCTCACGTCCGGGATTCTGGCGGCGCTGTACGTGCGGGAACGCACCGGGCGTGGCCAGCGGGTCGAGGTCAACCTGCTGAGCAGCCTGCTCGCCGGTCTGGTCAACCAGGCCTCGGCCGTGCTCAACGCGGGCGCGTCGCCGTCCCGGATGGGCAACCGGCATCCGAGTATCGCGCCGTACGAGACGTTCGACGCGTCCGACGGCGCCTTCGCGGTCGCGGTCGGCAACGACGGGCAGTTCGTGCGGCTGTCCGCGGCCCTCGGCCTCGACCTCGCCGCCGACCCGCGGTTCGCGACCAACGCCGCCCGGGTCGCCCACCGTCCTGAGCTGGCCGAGGCGCTGGGCGCGGCGTTCGCCGCCGAGCCGGTGGCGCACTGGGTCGCCGCGCTCACCGCGGCCGGCGTGCCGTGCGGCCCGGTGAACTCGATCGCCGAGGCCATCGCGCTGGCCGAGCGGCTGGGCCTGGCCCCGGTCGTGGAGCTCGACGGCCGGCGCTCGATCGCCTCCCCGATCACGATGTCCGAGACACCCATGTCGTACCGCACGGCGCCGCCTACCCACTAACGCAGTTGCCCGCCGGCGGCGACGCGTGGTGTCGTTGACGCATAGTGCAGGGGGTGGTACGGCGGGTGGTCGTACTCCAGGTTGCGATATGGCACTTTGTGGTCTGGCGATCTGTGACGCGGCTAACTCATACTGGTGAAGGGGCTGAGGGGGGAACCATGCCAACCGTCTTCTACCAGGGCCACGACGTCGTCATCAGCGACGACGTCTTCGCCGTGTGGAAACCGGCCCCCCAGGTCTACGACCTGGAGGGGTTGGAGAACGTCCACGTCGAACACAACGAGATCCGTCCGGCCGTGCCCGCGTGGCTGGCCGCCGGAGTGCTGGTCGTCGCCGGTGCGACGGCCAGCTGGGCGCTGGTCGGGGGGCCGGGCGCCTACGTGGTGACAGCCGTTGTGATCGCGGTGCCGCCGGTGGCGGGCCGCGCGCTGCGGGTGTTCACGCCGATCATGTGGTCGCTGCGCGCCACGTATGCGGGCGCCGAGGTCACGCTGTTCGAGTCGGCCAACATGCTCGTGCTCAACCGCGTGCGCCGGGGGCTGTTCCGTGCGTTCCGCGCCAACGCCGCGAGCCTGCAGCGGCTGGACCGCGCCGGCTACGGCGAAGCTTTCAGGAGGCTGAACCAGTCGCTGTAGGCATCGATAGTGATCGCTCGCTGGGGATTACTCCCGGCGGGCGCTCACTCATCTCCGGGTTGCCCGTTTTGTAGGCCTTTGAGGCATTCACGTGGTGCCATATCCCGCGTTTTCGTGTGGCGCGAACCACGGTACTTCGTATGCTGGGGATTCAGGTCTTAGGGCACACAGGGGAGGGCCCATGGCTGAGATTGTCTGGCGGCGAAGCGAACGATGCGGCACCGGTGCCTGCGTCGAGGTGGCGCGGCAGGACGAGAGGTTTCTGGTCCGGGACTCTGCTGATCCGGACGGCGGCCGGCTGGCGTTCGACGCCGGTGCGTGGGCCGCATTCGTGGCCGAGATCCGCGGCGGGGGGCTGCGGCCGGAGAGCGAATGAAGGTAGTTGAGCGCGAAAGGCTTTCAACGAGGAAAGTCACCCCCGCGCCCAACTGGGTGAGTTACTGGAAGTCGAAGTTTCCAGACTTTACGCCGGCAACGAACGCGTCCCACTCAGCACGGTCGAAGGAAAGCACCGACGCGCTCGGGTTCTTTGAATCACGCACAAGGAAGGAGTCGGCGTCCTGAGCGACTTCGACGCAGGCACTCGACCCGCAGAAGTCACTCTTGCGCCACTCCAGACGCGTGTCCGCTGGTTGCACTATCTATCTCACCCTTTCCCAGTCGGGCCCGCCGCGCAGGCGGCGGCCCCTTTCCCACTCCGGCCGACAGTTGGCCGAAGATTCAATTACCGGTCGGTGCCGAGCAGCTCCTCGGCTCGCGCCGAGATCATCTCCGCCGACCGGGCATCGCTGATGGCGGCCGACCACATGCGGTCCCACAGCGCGCGGTGCTGCTGGATTCGGGGTGCCTCTTCCACGATCTCGTCGAGCACCAGGCTCTCGCGGTACAGGACCGCGTGGGTGACGTCTTCGGTCTCGAGGTACAGGATCTCGAATGTCCCGATACCGGGGTGCGGCTTGTCGAACGGATAGATCCGTGCGGCGAGCCAGCCGTCCTTGATGGCCTCGGTGACCTCGGCGAGTTGCCTGCCGAGATTGTTGTCACCGATGCCATTGGTGCGAAGCAGCACCGAGGCGTCCAACAAGGTGAAGATTCTGGGCCGGGGCTGGCGTTGCAGGAGCCCCTGCTTGCGTCGGATCCGGGCCTCGATACGGGCGTCCATCTCCTTTGGAGTCAGTTCATGGCTGTACTGCTCCATGATGCCCCTCGCGTATTCGCGAGTCTGGAGAACTCCCGGAAAGAACATCGGGTAGAAGTGGCGAATAACGGTCGCCTCGGCCTCGAATCCGATGAGCTGCCGCATGGCCGGGGTCAGCATGCCTTGAAATCGCGGCTCGTCCCACCACTGGCGGCGTTGTTTCGACGCCTTCGCCGACAGTACGAGCGACTCGACGACGGCGCGGTCGCGGATGCCGAGGTAGGTCAGCAACGGGCGCAGGTCGTTCTGCGAGATCGTGACCTCGCCGCTCTCGATCCGCATGACCTTCGACAGGGACCAGTCCATCGCGTCGGCGACCTGGCCCTGCGTGAAGCCCTTGGCGTTGCGCGCATCGCGGATGGCCAGCCGGACCCGCCGGCGCGCCACCGCGGGCGTATCACCCAGGCTCATGCGCGTGTGCCCCTCGTTGGACCTTGGAATACATCCGCTTGGCGTGTGGCGACTAGCTGTATCGCAGGTTGCGGCTCACCATACTGGTCTGCGGTGTGACTCGGTTGCACGTCTGGGCGTGTCGCATGCCCCATCGGTGGCGGATCATGCGGGTCGCGCGGTGGCCGTTTTTGGGCCGCCTGACATTGTTGCTCTCGATTTGGCCGCCCGCTACTGGGCCGCCAGCTTTATAGCAGATCGTGACCTACCGCACAGTAGGCCGCCTGCAGATGAACAGAGTCCCTGCAGGCGACCTTGACCTGCGGTTTCGCGGTGTCCGCGCAGGCGAGGACGTCAGGCGCGCAGCTCGGCGCGGTGCTCGAGCGCGCGGATCAGCGCTCGCCGTACGTGACCGAAGGTTGTCGCATTCGTAGTGCTGAAGAGCCGGACGTCGCGGTTGCCGTAGCGGGCACGGATCTCCTGGGCCGGCCGGAAGCGGCCGTTGCGGCCGTGCTGGACGATGTACGGCTCGCGTACGTCGTCGAGCCGGTACCGCACCGGGTAGGGGCCGAGGATGATGAAGTGCTCGCCGGTAACCACGATGTCCGGACCTTGATAGAACAAGCGCATCTTCCCTCCGCTCTCGGTATTGCGGAGGCGTGTTCGATGCGTAAGGATTACGTCGGGTATCACCGTTACCCCTCCGCGTAAGCGTCTGAGGGTTAACCCAAACAGCACCCGGTCGCCGCCGGGTGCTGTTGCGTCTCCGCCTCGCGGGCCCATCTGGCTCGTATGGACATCGTCCCATGCCGCATCACCAGGCGCTAGATGACAACCTGCCACATCGCAGATTGCGGTGTTACCAGTGGCGGGCCAGCAAGTAGCGGGACAGTGTGACCAGCGGAAACGGTGGGTCGCTCGGAACCGGATCGGCCGTTCGGCCGTCCTACCGGGCATGGGACGAGTCGTTCTGGCGGTGCTGCTCGCACTGGCCCTCGCCGCATGCGGGCGGCCCGCCTTGTCGGCCAAGCGTGTCGAGATTCAGGCGGACTATCCGATGTACGACAGTGTGCGGATGCTGCATGAACGAGCGACGCTCGTCGTGGCGGGGCAGGTGCTCCCGGGTGCCGTCCGCTCCATCGACGACCTGGTCTACACGGTGTACCGCGTGCAGGTCGAGCGGCGCTTCAAGGGCACCTCGGCGGAGACGATCGAGGTCAAGCAGATCGGCGGCACCGTCGGCGGGACCGTCTACGTGGAGGCGGGCGGCATCCCGCTGCGGACGGGGACCCGCTACGTGCTCTTCCTGGAGACCTACCCGGACTCGCCGGCGTCGCTGCTGAACCCGGCGCAGGCCCAATACGTCCTCGGGGACGGCGACCGCCCCGAGCGGGTCGACCCGGGTGGCTTCGAGTTCACCCTGGCCTCGCTCGAAGCCCTCTGAAGACACCGACGCCGGGCGGCCCAGAGATCGGGCGCCCGGCGTTTTGCCTGGTCAGGCGGTGCGGAGGATACGAGATTCGAACTCGTGAGGGTTTTATCCCAACACGCTTTCCAAGCGTGCGCCCTAGGCCTCTAGGCGAATCCTCCGTGCGCCAGGATACCCATCGCTCGCACCGCCCGCGCACCGGGTATTGTGGTCCCCAAGCCACTCGTGCGGCGTCATCTTACGAACCTCCCCAGGGCCGGAAGGCAGCAAGGATAAGTGAGCTCTGACGGGTGCACGGGTGGCCTTCGTGCTTCCCCGTTTTTGTCGGTGGGCAGGGGTAGCGTGGTGCCCGTCCCGACGAGCGAACGGAGGAACGCTGGTGGCGCTCGCCCTGTATCGCAAGTACCGGCCGCGCACGTTCGCCGAGGTCATCGGGCAGGAGCACGTCACCGAGCCGCTGTCGCAGGCGCTGCGCTCCGGCCGGCTCAACCACGCGTATCTCTTCTCCGGCCCGCGCGGCTGCGGCAAGACGAGCAGCGCCCGGATCCTGGCCCGCTCGCTCAACTGTGAGCAGGGGCCGACGCCCGAGCCGTGCGGCGTCTGCCAGTCGTGCCGCGACCTGGCCCCCGACGGTGCCGGCTCGATCGACGTCATCGAGATCGACGCGGCCAGCCACGGCGGCGTCGACGACGCCCGCGACCTGCGCGAGCGGGCGATCTTCGCCCCGGTGTCGAGCCGGTTCAAGGTCTACGTGATCGACGAGGCCCACATGGTCTCGTCCGCCGGCTTCAACGCGCTGCTCAAGCTGGTCGAGGAGCCGCCGGACTACGTCAAGTTCGTCTTCGCCACCACCGAGCCGGAGAAGGTGCTCGGGACGATCAAGTCCCGCACCCACCACTACCCGTTCCGGCTGATCCCGCCGGGTGTCCTCCGGCCCTACATCGAGCAGCTCACCTCCGCCGAGGGCGTGAAGGTCGAGCCCGCCGTGTTCCCGCTGGTCGTCCGGGCCGGGGCGGGCAGCGCCCGCGACACGCTCTCGGTGCTCGACCAGCTCATCGCCGGCGCCGGCGACGAGGGCGTCACCTATGCGCGGGCGGTCGCCCTGCTCGGCGTGACCGACGTCGCACTCATCGACGAGATGTGCGAGGCGCTGGCCGCCGACGACGGCCGTGGCGCCTATGGCGTGATCGACCGCGTCGTCGAGGCCGGCCACGACCCGCGCCGGTTCGCCTCCGACCTGCTGGAGCGGCTGCGCGACCTGATCGTGCTCCAGCAGGTCCCCGACGCCGTGGAGAAGGGCCTGCTCGACGCTCCGCACGACCAGCTGGAGCGCATGGGCGTGCAGGCCACCCAGCTGGGCCAGGCGACGCTGTCCCGGCTCGCCGACATCGTCCACGACGGCCTGACCGAGATGCGCGGCACGACCGCCCCGCGGCTGCTGCTGGAGCTGATCACGGCCCGCATGCTGCTGCCGGGGGCAGACGACTCGAGCAGCGCGCTGCTGCAACGGCTGGAGCGGATGGAGCGCCGTCTGATGGCCGGCGGCGTCCCCGCCGCGCCGGTTGAGGCTCAGCCCGCGCCCGCGCCTCGCTCGGGCGGGTCGGCGGCTTCCCCGGCCGCGCCGGCTGCGGGCGGCCCCGCGGCTCCTTCGGCCGCGTCCACAGCCCCTTCGGCCGTGCCGCCCCCGGCCGTCTCCGTGGCATCCTCTGAGGCTTCGGGGGCTCCCGCGGCTTCCGCGTCCGGGTCCGGTGGCGCCCCGCCGGCTTCCGGCGAGTTGGCCCCGCCTTCCCCGCCTTCCGGGCCTCCCGCCGCCCAGGCGGCGCCACCCACTCCGCCGCCTCCATCGGCGGCGCACGGCGGCGGGCTGGACGCGTCGGCGGTCCGCCGGGTGTGGCCGGACGTCCTCTCGCGGGTGAGCGAGAAGAGCAAGAAGGCCGCTGCGATCGTCCGCGAGGCCACGGTCCACGAGGTCGAGGGCACGACCCTGGTCCTCACGTTCAAGTACGTCACCCACGCCAACATGCTCAGCAACTCCCCGGAGATCCTGGTCGGGGCGCTGCAGGAAGTGCTCGGCGGGCGGTGGCAGATACGCTGCGAAGTCGGTGGTCAGCCGGGCGGCGGAGGCGGCGGCCGCCCGGCGAGCCCGAACCCAACCCCCCAGCCGCCCACCCAGCCCGCACCTCAGCCGACGCCCCAGCCGGTGTCGCAGCCGGGCGTGCCGCCCGCGCCGCGCCCGGCGCCTTCGGTGCCGCGCCAGCCGGCCGCGCCCGCGGAAACGTCCGGCTGGCCGACCCCGGCGCCGGTCGGCGGACGTGATTCGTCCAGCCAGGGTGCGGCCGACAGCGGCTGGCCCACGCCCGCGACCCCCGGCGGCGAAGTGCCCACGCAGGCATCGGCCGACAGTGACTGGCCCACCCCGGCGACTCCTGGTGGGCGTGCTCAGGCGTCCGCTGACGACACCGAGGACGGCGGCTGGCCAACACCTGTCGTGCCTGGTGCCGCACCTGTCCGACCGGCACCCGCCAGTCCCGTGCCGACCAGTCCCACGTCTCCCACGTCGGTCAGTTCTGCGCCCATCAGTCCCGTGCCGACCAGTTCCACGTCGGCCAGTTCTGCGCCCGCCAGTCCCGTGCCGGCCGGTCCCACGGCCGCTAGCCCCGCAACGGCCGGCTCCGTGGCCGCCCGCCCATCTGCCAGCGCGCCTTCCGTCAGCACTCCCTCCGCCGGCCCCGCACCTGCCACCCGTTCGGCGCCTGGCGGGTCGCCGGCGCGGTCCGGTGGGCGGTCGCGGTCCGGTGGGAGCAGCGCCATCGAGAGGGCTCGCGAGGCCGCTCGGGCCGCGGCGGCCGGGAGTGGGCAGCGCCGGGCGCCGGCCGCCCCCGCCGGTGCGCCGGTCGAGTCGGCGTGGGACGGGGTGGGGGCGGACGAGCCGCCGTTCGACCCGGACTACGACGCGCCGGTGTCCGATCCGCGGTTCCCGGGGCTGGACCCGGGCGACGAGCTGCTCGACGACGCCACGGCCGTGCGGGAGAGCAGTGAGGAGGCCGCGTTGCGGCTGCTCACCGAGGCGCTCGGCGCGGAGAAGATAGGCGAGACGACCGCCTGACTAAGCTGGTGGCAAACCGACATTGAAGGAGCGCACTGTGCGGCCCGGTGGACAGCCCAACCTGCAGCAGATGATGAAGCAGGCGCAGAAGATGCAGCAGCAGATGGTCGCCGCGCAGGCGGAGCTGGCCGACGCCGAGCTCACCGGCACGGCGGGCGGCGGGCTGGTCACCGCCGTCGTGCGCGGTTCGGGCGAAGTGGTGAGCATCAAGATCGACCCCAAGGCGGTCGACCCCGACGACGTCGAGACGCTCGAGGACCTCGTCGTCGCGGCGCTGCACAACGCCGCGCAGGCGGCGCGCGACCTCACCGAAGAGAAGATGGGCCCGCTCACCGCCGGGCTCGGCGGCCTGGGCGGCGGCCTCGGGCTGCCCGGTTTCTAGCGGACGCCGGGCGTGTACGAAGGCGCCATCCAGGACCTGATCGACGAGCTCGGCCGGCTGCCGGGGGTCGGGCCGAAGAGCGCGCAGCGCATCGCGTTCCACGTGCTCTCGGCCGACCCTGCCGACGTCAAGCGGCTCGCCCAGGCGCTGCAGCGGGTGAAGGAGCTCGTGCGGTTCTGCACCCGCTGCTACAACGTGGCCGAGGCCGAGCTCTGCCGGATCTGCCGCGACCCGCGCCGCAGCGACGAGGTGTTCTGCGTCGTCGAGGAGCCGAAGGACGTCGTGGCGATCGAGCGCACGGGGGAGTTCCGCGGGCGGTATCACGTGCTCGGCGGCGCCATCAACCCGCTGGAGGGCGTCGGCCCCGACAACCTGCGCATCCGTGAGCTGATGGTCCGGCTCGCCGACGGCACCTGCAAGGAGCTCATCCTCGCCACCGATCCGAACACCGAGGGCGAGGCCACCGCCACGTACCTCGCCCTGCTCGTCAAGCCGATGGGCCTCAACGTCACCCGGCTCGCGAGCGGCCTGCCGGTGGGCGGCGACCTGGAGTACGCCGACGAGATCACCCTGGGCCGCGCCTTCGAGGGCCGCCGAGCGATCTAGGGCCTATCAGCCCTCGGGGCGGTTCAGGATCCCGGCGACGACGGCGTGGATCGCGGCCGCGTCGGCGGGGTCGCGCACCTGCGCCCGGCCGCCCGTCACCACATACCACTCGTCGGCCTCCTTGTACTGCACCCGCACCACGACCGCGCCGCCGGCGTCGACCTCGGTGCGCAGCGTGAGCTCGCCGGTGATGACGCCGACCTCGTCGGTCATCACACCGCCGGGTCCGGCCATGATGTCCGTGACCAGGGGCGCCGGAGGAGGAGTGGGCGCGGAGGGAGCGGGGGGAGGAGTGGGCGCGGGAGACGCGGCCGGCGTCGACGCGCCAGCCGCGGAGGCCGCGGCCGACCCGGACTCGGCTGGCGGCGGAGCGGCCGAAGCCGACGGCCCAGCCGCGGAAGGCCCGCCCGACGCTGACGCACCAGCCGCGCCCGATCCGGACTCAGCCGGCGGCGGAGCGGCCGAAGCCGACGCGGAAGGCCCGCCCGACGCTGACGCGCCAGCCGCGGAGGGCCCGGTCGAGGCCGACGACCCGGCCGTAGGAGGAGCGGCCGAAGCCGACGCCGGAGCCGATGCCTGTCCCGGTGCTGCGTCTGCCATCTCGGCCGCCCCTTCCCAAGAAACGAGTACCTGCTACTTACACGTTGCCAGCATGTCCGTAAGTGCGCTCTTCTCCGCCTGAGTCACCGTCAACTTGTAGTACGCCTTCACGGTGATCCAGCTCTGCGCGTACGTGCACCAGTACGCCTTGTTCGGCGGCTTCCACGTCGACGGGTCCTGGTCACCCTTCGAGCGGTTGGTCTGCAGGCTGACCGCGATCAGCTGCGGCCGGGTCATGTCGTTGGCGAACTGCTTGCGCTGCTCGTCGGTCCACTTGCTGGCCCCCGACCGCCAGCCCGCCGCGAGCGGCACCATGTGGTCGATGTCGAGGTCCTGCGGGTCGGTGAGGTCCTTGTCGTCGTAGAAGCTGTGCCAGGTGCCGGACGTGATCTTGCAGTCGGCCCCGACCTTGACGTTCTTGCCTTCGCGCTTCAGGACGGCCTCACGGGTGTCGCAGCCCTCGCCCTGGCTGATCCAGTGCGTGAATTTGTCGCGGGTGTAGCCCGCCATGGACCCGGCCGCGGCGACCGTGAGCGAGTCCAGCGCACCGGCGGCGTTGCCGCCGGTGCCGCCGCCACCGCCGGCGGACGTGGGAGCGCCGGCCGACCCGGTCGCCGTCCCGGTCGTCGGCCCGGCGGCCTCGGGTGTGGAGGAAACATCGCAGCTTCCGGCGCTGATCAGCACCGATGCCAGGGCGATGGCGATGATGACGGCTTTGCCGTTGGTGAGGGGGCGCACGCCCCTACTCTGCGGCATCGACGCATGCACCGCTGGGAACGCCACGGCGAGATTCCCGACACTAAGGGCCGGCCTCCCTCGTACAGAAGGGAAGCCGGCCCCGGAAAAACCTATGCGCGGTTCGCCGCGCTCAGCACCGCCCGCAGCGACGCGGTCACGATGTTGGCGTCGATGCCGACGCCCCAGTAGGTGTGGCCGTCGACCGAGCACTCGACGTAGGCCGCCGCCTGGGCGCTCTCGCCCGCGGTCAGCGCGTGCTCGGCGTAGTCCAGGACCCGCACGTCGACGCCGACGTCACCCATCGCGTGGACGAAGGCGTCGATCGGGCCGTTGCCGGTGGCGGAGACCTTGTGGACGGTGCCGTCGACCTTGACGTCGGCGCTCAGCGTGACCTTGCCGTCGTGGGTCGCCGCCTCGTACCCCTCCAGCGTGAACCGCCGGTTCGAGAAGTACTCGCCGGCGAAGAAGCTCCACATCGCCTGCGGGCTGACCTCGCCGCCCTCGTCGTCGGTGTGCCGCTGCACGACGCCGGAGAACTCGATCTGCAGGCGGCGCGGCAGGTCGAGGTGGTGCTCGGACTTCATCACGTAGGCGACGCCGCCCTTGCCGGACTGCGAGTTCACGCGGATGACCGCCTCGTAGGAGCGGCCCAGGTCCTTCGGGTCGACCGGCAGGTAGGGCACGCCCCAGGTGAACTGGTCGACCGGGACGCCGGCCTTCTCCGCGTCGCGGTTGAGCGCCTCGAAGCCCTTCTTGATGGCGTCCTGGTGGGAGCCGGAGAAGGCGGTGTACACCAGGTCGCCGGCATACGGGTGGCGCTCGTGGACCGGCAGCTGGTTGCAGTACTCGACGGTGCGCTTGATCTCGTCGATGTCGGAGAAGTCGACCTGCGGGTCGACGCCCTGCGAGAACAGGTTCAGGCCCAGGGTCACCAGGTCGACGTTGCCGGTGCGCTCGCCGTTGCCGAAGAGGCACCCCTCGACGCGGTCCGCGCCGGCCATCAGGCCCAGCTCGGCGGCGGCGACCGCGGTGCCACGGTCGTTGTGCGGGTGCAGGGACAGCACGACCGACTCGCGGCGGGGCAGGTTGCGCGACATCCACTCGATGGAGTCCGCGTAGACGTTGGGCGAGGCCATCTCGACCGTCGCCGGCAGGTTGACGATCAGCGGCCGGTCCGGCGTCGGCTGCAGCACCTCGATGACCGCGCTGCAGACCTCCAGCGCATAGTCCAGCTCGGTGCCGGTGTACGACTCCGGGGAGTACTCGTAGTAGATCTCGGTGTCGGGCGTGATCGCCTCGGCGTACTTCTGGCAGAGCCGCGCCCCGGTGGTGGCGATGTCGGTGATGCCGGCCCGGTCCAGGCCGAACACCACGCGCCGCTGCAGCGTCGAGGTCGAGTTGTAGAAGTGGACGATCGCCCGGCGGGCGCCGCGCAGCGACTCGAAGGTGCGCTCGATCAGGTTGTCCCGGCACTGGGTCAGCACCTGGATCGTGACGTCCTCGGGAATGAGGTCCTGCTCGATCAGCGTGCGGACGAAGTCGAAGTCGGTCTGCGAGGCGGCCGGGAAACCTACCTCGATCTCCTTGTAACCCATCCGGACCAGCAGGTTGAACATCCGGCGCTTGCGCTCGACGGACATCGGGTCGATCAGCGCCTGGTTGCCGTCCCGCAGGTCGACCGCGCACCAGCGGGGTGCGGCGGTGATCTCCCGGCCCGGCCATTGCCGGTCGGTCAGCGGGATCGGGAACTGTTCGGAGAAGGGCCGGTAGCGGTGAATGGGCATGCGGCTGGCGGACTGGCGCGCGATATCGGACATGATCAAAAGCTCCTGGGAAGTGGTCGCGAGGGAAACGTCAGGACCAGAGACCGGCAGGAGCGCAGGCGCGCATCAACCCCGCGACGAGGTGCCGGCCCGGAGAGCCTCGTCGCGGCGGCGAAGAAGAAGCGCCTGCCACATGTCAGGGTCAGGCTACGCCTTTGGACGGGCTCGGCGAAACCGATCTCGGTACTTGGGAGCCGGACGGCTTCGGCGAGGCCGGCGGCGGGGCGGTCGTGGCGAGCGGCGCGCCGTCGACCACCGGGCCTGGCAGCGAGATCGTGGACGGCGCCGCGATGACGTCGCCGGTGAGCGTCAGCTGGCCGAACGGCAGCCGGGCGGCGGTCAGGATGCCGCTGTCGTTGTAGCAGAACACGCCGGGGTCGATCGGCGGCTGGACGGCGGTCACGCCCGGCTCGACCGCGAAGCACGGCGCCGACGTGCCGGCGAGCGGGTCGGCGGGCGCCACGGACAGCGGGACCTGCCGGTCCAGCAGCACGTCGAGCCAGGCGACGAAGACGTACTGCACGCGCGGGTCGACGGCCGGCGGAAGCTTCTTGCCGGCGGCCGCGACCTTGACGCAGCCGGCCGACGGGTTGATCGGGCACTGGTACTGGCCCTCGGGGCGGCTGGCGATGGCGACGTCCGCAGTACCGCCGAGGGCTCCACCCTGCACGTCGACCCGCCAGGTCCGGTCGGTCGCGACGGAGACCAGGATCGACCGGGGGCTCTTGCCCTGCGCGGTCAGCGTGTACGCCGCGATGTACCGCTGGTCCTTTGCGACCGCCACCCGGGCTGCGAGCATGCCCCGCGGGTCGGGCTGGGCCGGCGCCGCCTCCGAGCTGACCCCGGTGACCGGCGCGCCGGACGGGCCGCAGCCGGCCAGCAGCCCGCCGGCGATCACGGCCAGAGCCGTGCCGGCGGTCACAGTGATCGCGGTAACCCCGACCCGACGCAAGCGCACCCACGTATTCTCGCCCGGCGGGTGGTCGGATCGTGGAACGCCACTCCCGACGGATACTCGCCGCCGGTACGCTCGGCTGCGACGACCTGCCCGTACAGGCGATTCCCGGAAGGAGCTCGACGGCGTGGCGCTGATCGTGCAGAAGTATGGCGGGTCCTCCGTCGCCAACGCCGAGCGCATCAAGCGCGTCGCCGAGCGCATCGTCGACACGCGCAAGGCCGGCAACGAGGTCGTCGTCGTGGTCTCCGCCATGGGCGACACCACCGACGAGCTCCTCGACCTCGCGTCGCAGGTGAGCCCGGTCCCGGCCGGCCGCGAGCTGGACATGCTGCTCACCGCCGGTGAGCGGATCTCCATGGCGCTGCTGGCCATGGCGATCAACAACCTGGGCTACGAGGCCCGGTCGTACACGGGAAGCCAGGCCGGCGTGATCACCACGTCGACGCACGGACGGGCCCGGATCATCGACGTGACCCCCGGCCGCCTCCGCGGCGCGCTCGACGAGGGCGCGATCGCGATCGTCGCCGGCTTCCAGGGCGTCTCGCAGGACACCAAGGACATCACCACGCTCGGCCGGGGCGGCTCGGACACCACGGCCGTCGCGCTCGCCGCGGCGCTGCAGGCCGACGTGTGCGAGATCTACACCGACGTCGACGGCATCTTCACCGCCGACCCGCGGGTGGCGAAGAACGCGCGGCACATCAAGGAGATCACGTACGAGGAGATGCTCGAGCTCGCGGCGTGTGGCGCGAAGGTGCTGCACCTGCGCAGCGTGGAGTACGCGCGGCGGTTCTCGCTGCCGATCCACGTCCGTTCCTCGTACTCAACGGCCAACGGCACCATGGTCACCGGATCGATGGAGGACCTTTCCGTGGAGCAAGCGCTCATCACCGGCGTCGCGCACGACCGCAGCGAAGCGAAGATCACGATCGTCGGCGTGCCCGACCAGCCGGGCGTCGCCGCGCGGATCTTCCAGACGGTCGCCGCCGCGGAGACCAACATCGACATGATCGTCCAGAACGTGTCGACCGAGAGCACCGGCCGTACGGACATCTCCTTCACCCTGCCGAAGACCGACGGCGCGACCGCCAAGGCCGCCCTGGAGCGGATCAAGTCGAGCGTCGACTACAAGGCCGTGCTGTTCGACGACCACATCGGCAAGGTCTCGCTCATCGGCGCCGGCATGCGCTCGAACCCGGGCGTCGCGGCCAAGCTCTTCGCCGCGCTCGCCGAGGCCGGCGTCAACATCGAGATGATCTCCACCTCGGAGATCCGGGTGTCCGTGGTCTGCCGCGACACCGACCTCGACGTCGCCGTCCGGGCCATCCACGACGCGTTCGAACTGGGCGGCGACGAGGAAGCGGTGGTCTACGCGGGGACCGGGCGATAGGTTCCTACATCATGGGCGAGTTGCCGAGTCTGGCCGTCGTCGGTGCGACCGGAGCCGTCGGCTCCGTCATGTGTGAGCTCCTGTCGTCCCGCAAGAACGTCTGGGGCGAGATCCGTCTGGTCGCGTCGAAGCGCTCGGCCGGCCGCACGCTGCTCGTGCGCGGCGAGGAGACCGTCGTCCACGAGCTGGCGCCGGAGGTCTTCGACGGCGTCGACGTGGCGATGTTCGACGTTCCGGACGAGGTCGCCGGGGAGTGGGCGCCGATCGCCGTGTCCCGCGGGGCGATCGCCGTCGACAACTCGGCGGCGTTCCGGATGGATCCCGATGTACCGCTGGTGGTGCCCGAGATCAACCCGGAGCAGGTGCGCAACCGCCCCAGGGGCATCATCGCCAACGCCAACTGCACGACGCTGACGATGATCGTGGCGCTCGCGCCGCTGCACCGCGAGTACGGGCTGAAGGAGCTCGTCCTGGCCTCGTACCAGGCGGTCTCCGGTGCCGGCAAGGACGGCGTCGACACGCTGCACGACCAGCTGAAGCGGGTCGGCGGCGACCGCACCCTGGGCTCCCGCTCGGGCAACGTCCGGCAGGCGGTCGGCGACGACCTCGGCCCGTTCCCGGCCCCGCTCGCGCTCAACGTGGTGCCGTGGGCCGGCTCGCTCCGCGACGGCGGCTGGTCGTCGGAGGAGCTGAAGCTGCGCAACGAGTCGCGCAAGATCCTCGGCCTGCCCGACCTCAAGGTCTCCGCGACCTGCGTCCGCGTCCCGGTCGTCACCGGCCACTCGGTCGCCGTGCACGCCGTCTTCGGCTCCGAGGTCGACGCCGAGGGCGCCCGCGAGGTGCTCCGCCACGCGCCGGGCGTGATCCTCGTCGACGACCCGGGCGCGGGGGAGTTCCCGATGCCGATCGACGCGGTCGGCACCGACCCGTCGTGGGTGGGCCGCATCCGCCGGTCGGTCGACGACCCGCGGGCGCTCGACCTCTTCGTCACCGGCGACAACCTGCGCAAGGGCGCCGCCCTGAACACCGCGCAGATCGCCGAGCTGCTGTCCAAGGAGCTGCGGGGCTGACCCGTTCCGAGCCGTCGACACCCCCGGGAGCCGTCCCGGGGGTGTTCTTTTTGTGATGACGGTCTCGATTGACAGTACGACTCAAGTGACAGTTACTCTCAAATCATGGCTGCTGTCAGTTCGAGCCCCCGCCGCTGGTGGGCACTCGTCGCCATCGTGCTGACGACCCTCACGCTCGGCTTCGACACCACGATCCTCAACGTCGCGCTGCCCACGCTCGCGACCTCCCTCGACGCCGGCAACGCCGAGCTGCAATGGCTCGTCGACGCCTACGTCCTCGTCTTCGCCGGGCTGCTGCTGCCGATGGGCGCGCTCGGCGACCGCTACGGCCGCAAGCGCCTGCTGCTCATCGGCCTCACCCTGTTCGCGGCCGCGTCGCTCGCGGCCGTCTTCGCCGGCAACGCCGGTCAGGTCATCGCCGCCCGGGCCGTGATGGGCGTCGGCGGCGCCATCCTGACCCCGGTCACGATGGCGATCATCCCCGTCATGTTCGACCCGGACGAGCGCCGCAAAGCCATCGCCGCGCTCACCATGGGCATGGGCGTCGGGCTCCCGCTCGGGCCGATCATCGGCGGCTACCTGCTGGAGCACTTCTGGTGGGGCTCGATCTTCGTGATCAACGTGCCGGTCGCCGCGCTGGCCATCGCCGCCGTCGCCCTGCTGGTGCCGGAGTCCCGCTCGAGCCGGCCGAAGCCGGTCGACCTGGCCGGCGCGGTCCTGTCGACGATCGGTCTGGTGCTCCTGGTGTACGGCGTGATCGAGGCACCGGCCCGTGGATGGACCGACGGCTGGGTCGTGGGCGGGATCGTCGGGGGACTCGTCCTCCTGGTGGCGTTCGTGCTGTTCGAGCGGCGCCTCGCGAGCCCGATGATCGACCTGGGCCTGTTCCGCAAGGCGCGGTTCGCCTGGGGTACCGCCGCGGGGACCCTGGCCTCGTTCGCGCTCTTCGGCGTGCTGTTCATCCTGCCGCAGTTCCTGCAGGCGGTCCTCGGCCACGACGCCCTCGGGGTCGGCCTGCGGCTCCTGCCGCTGGTCGCCGGCCTGTTCGTCGGCGCTCCGCTCGGCGCCCGCGTCGCCGGCCTGGTCCCGACCCGGGTCCCGGTCGCGCTCGGCCTGTTCGTCGCCGCCGTGGGCCTGGCGCTGGGCGCGCTGACCGGCACCGGGTCCGGCTACGGCTTCGTGGCCACCTGGCTCGCCGTCAGCGGCGCGGGCATCGGCCTCGCCCTCGCACCCGCGATGGACGCCGTGATGGGCGAGCTGCCGCGGGACGAGGCCGGGTCCGGTACGGCGATCACGATGACGCTCCGCCAGGTCGGCGGCGCGCTCGGCGTCGCCGTCCTCGGCAGCCTGGCCTCGGGCGTGTACCGCTCCTCGGTGCCGGACGCCGGCCGCGACTCGGTCAGCGCGGCGGTCGCGATCGCGGCCCGCACCGGCGACCAGGCCCTGGCCGTCGCCGCCCGCACCGCGTTCATGGACGCGATGAGCGCGGTCCTGCTGGTCTGTGCCGGTATCGCCCTGCTCGGCTCGCTGCTCGTGGCGTTGCTGCTGCCCGGTGCGAACCCGGCGACGAGTGCGGAACAATCGGTGGATGAGCTCACCCGGGTTGCGTGAACGCAAGAAGCAGAAGACCCGCTGGGCGATTCAGGAGCACGCGGTGCGCCTGTTCGCCCAGCAGGGCTATGACGCGACCACGGTGGAGCAGATCGCGGAGGCGGCCGAGATCTCCCCGAGCACGTTCTTCCGCTACTTCAAGACCAAGGAAGACGTCGTCATCCAGGACCGCTACGACGACATGATGATCGAGGCCATCCGCGCCGCCCCGCCGGAGCTCACCCCGCTGGAGGTCGTCCGCACGGCCATCGTCGACTCGTTTGCCCAGATCAGCGGCGACGAGCTGCAGCAGGCGCTGGACCGGGCCAAGCTGTCCCTGTCGGTCCCGGCCCTGCGGATGCGCTCGCTGGACAACATGCAGTCCTCGATCCGCCTGCTGGCCGCCCCGCTGGCCGAGCGCCTGGGCCGCCCGCCGGACGACTTCCGCTCGGTGGCCTTCGTGGGCGCCTGCGTGGGCGCCATGGTCAACGCCCTCATGGCCTGGGTGGAGTCCGACGGCGACGGCGACGCGCTGCGACTGATCGAGGAGGCCCTCTCGGTGGTCGCAGAGGGCCCCTGACGGCTCGGCCTAGTCGGTCACCTGGCGCAGGACGTCGTCGGCGTCGGTGATCGTGTAGGCATAGCCCTGCTCGGCCAGGAAGCGCTGGCGGTGGGCGGCATACTCGGTGTCGATCGTGTCGCGGGCCACCACCGTGTAGAAGTGGGCCTGGCGCTTGTCGGCCTTCGGGCGCAGGACCCGGCCCAGGCGCTGGGCCTCCTCCTGACGGGAGCCGAAGCTGCCCGAGACCTGGATGGCCACGGCCGCCTCCGGCAGGTCGATGGAGAAGTTGCCGACGCGGGAGATGACCAGGGTCTTCAGGGCGCCCGAGCGGAACTCGTCGAAGAGACGCTCGCGCTCCTTGTTGGTCGTCGCGCCCTGCACGATCGGCGCGTCGAGGAACTCCCCCAGGTGGTGGAGCTGGTCGATATACCCGCCGATGACCAGGATCTGCTCGCCCTTGTGCCGGTCGACCAGGGCGCGGACCACCGGGAGCTTCGTGCGGGCGGTGGCGGCCACGCGGTAGCGCTCCTCGGGCTCGGCCACCGCATACGCCATCCGCTCCGTCTCGGTGAGCGTCACGCGCACCTCGACGCACTCGGCCGGCGCGATCCAGCCCTGCGACTCGATGTCCTTCCAGGGCGCGTCGTAGCGCTTCGGGCCGATGAGCGAGAACACGTCGCCCTCGCGGCCGTCCTCGCGGACCAGGGTCGCGGTGAGGCCGAGGCGGCGGCGGGCCTGGAGGTCGGCGGTGAAGCGGAAGATGGGCGCGGGCAGCAGGTGGACCTCGTCGTAGACGATCAGGCCCCAGTCGCGGGCGCCGAACAGGTCCAGGTGCGGGAACACCCCGCCGCGGCGGGTGGTGAGCACCTGGTAGGTCGCGATGGTGACCGGGCGGATCTCCTTGCGCTCCCCGGAATACTCGCCGATCTCCTCCTCGGTGAGGCTCGTGCGGGCAATCAGCTCGCGCTTCCACTGCCGGCCGGCGACCGTGTTGGTCACCAGGATCAGCGTGGTGGCCTTCGCCTCGGCCATCGCGGCCGCGCCGACCAGCGTCTTGCCGGCGCCGCAGGGGAGCACGACGACGCCCGAGCCGCCGGCCCAGAACGAGTCGACCGCCTCGCGCTGGTAGGACCGCAGGGTCCAGCCGTCCTCGGCCAGGTCGATCGCGTGCGCCTCGCCGTCGACATAACCCGCGAGGTCCTCGGCCGGCCAGCCCAGCTTCAGCAGGGCCTGCTTCAGCCGGCCGCGCTCGGAGGCGTGCACGATCATCGTGTCGGAGTCGATGTGCGCGCCGAGCATGCCGGCCAGCTTCTTGCTCTTGGCCACCTCGACCAGCACGGCCCGGTCGAGCGCCCGCAGCACGAGCCCGTGGACGGGGTCGTTGAGCAACTGGAGCCGGCCGTAGCGGTCCATCGTCTCGGCGATGTCGACCAGCAGCGCGTGCGGCACCGGATAGCGCGAGAAGCGCAGCAGCGCGTCGACCACACCCTCCGCGTCGTGGCCGGCGGCGCGCGCGTTCCACAGGCCGAGCGGGGTCAGCCGATAGGTGTGGACGTGCTCGGGCGAGCGCTCCAGCTCGGCGAAGGGCGCGATCGCCATGCGGCACGCGAGCGCGTCAGGATGGTCGACCTCGAGCAGCAGGGTCTTGTCGGACTGGACGATCAATGGACCTTCTGGCACGGCAACCAGTGTCGCACGCACCCCCGACAGTTCCCATATATCGGGACGATGCAACCGGGACACCGGCGAGTTGCGTCTTCGGTATTGATGGTCGCAAGACCGGAAGCCGGACGTGCGCGTTCGGGCCGGCGGGACGCACACCGCCGGCCTATGCATCGGGGGCGGGCGCGTCGTCCGATCCGGCCCGTAGGAAGGTCGCGAGCGGCCACGTACGGACGTGGACGGCCGTAGACTGGCCAGCGTGGGTCCGCGCGTGACCTTGGCGTTCGGCGGGTTCGCCGCCCTCGCGGTGGCGATCGGCTGGTTCCTGCTGTCCTCGCAGGTCGCCCACACCGACGTCCAGACCGCCGTGAGCGAGTCCCTCGGCGCGATCCTCATCGCCATGATCGTCTTGTCGGTCATCGGCGCGATCCGCCGCAGCGGCACCGACGAGTGATCAGCCCTCTTCGGGCGCCGCCGCCGTGATGCGGTGCAGCGCGAAGGTGTGCAGCATCTCGGTCCGCTCGTCCTCCGCCCGCAGGTAGCCGGAGCCCATCGACACCGGCCGCACCAGGCGCGACGCCGTGGCACCGTGGGCGTCGATGTAGCCGACCCAGACCCGCGTCTTGTCGCGCAGGGCCTGCTGGAGCACCTCCAGTGCCTCCGTGTGGGAGGCGGTCGCCGCGCCGTTGGCGCGCACGGTCACCGGCGCGCGCCGGGCCACCCGGGCTGCCGCGTCGCCCCGGCGGATCTGCTCGATCACCCCGGCCAGCCGCGGGGTCGACAGTCGCACGCCGGCCGCCGGATCCTCGACGCCGCGGTACGCCCAGGTCGGCCGCGGCGGCCCCCGGCGCACCTTCGGCCGGGCGAGCACCGCCGCGCCCGTCGCGTCCTCCTGGATGGGCGGGTAGCCGGCCTCGCGCAGCGCCTCCAGCAGCCGCTGCGGGGTGTGCCGGCTGGTTAGCACGGTCGGCGCCAGGCGGCGCAGGTTGAGCGGCTGGAGCCGCCGGTCGGCGAGCACCTCGGCGATCAGCGACTCGTCGTCGCTGCGGACGTAGGAGTTGGCCGAGCCGACGCGCATCCCGCCGTGCTTGCGGGCCATGTCGTCGATGAGGTACGTCAGGGTCTGCGGCACCGGCGTGCGGGAGCGCCGCGCCAGCAGTGCGTGCAGGTCGCCGGCCGAGTAGCCGGCGTCCAGGCTGCGCCGCACGGTGTCGGGCGTGATCCGGTAGACGCTGGCCGACTCCTGCGTGCCCAGCAGCTCCAGCTCGGCGGCGAGCCCCGGCTCGGGTGGACCGGGCACGATGACCGAGAGGTCGGCCTGGAGGAGCACGTGGTCGACGGGCGCCGGCAGCAGCGTGTCGAGCAGCGCCGCCGAGCCGATGAGCGCCATCCCGTCGGGCGAGTTGAGGCCGAGCGGGTCGTCGGCGTCGACGGTGTCGCTGGCCAGCTCCTCCAGCACCAGCCGGGCGTAGCTGGTGAGCCCGTCGAAGCCGGTCAGCCCGACGAACGCGGCCTCGGCCAGGCTCGCCTCGACGCCCGCCGAGACGCCCCGGGTGATCCGCCGCGGCGCCCGCCAGGCGAGCACGTCGACGACCGCGGCCGGCGCGGCGGTCGCGCCCGGCGGCAGGTCGGCCAGGACCTGCAGGGCGGCGCGGCGCTGGGCCGGCGCCCCGGGCCGGGACAGCTCCGGCGCGAGCGCGTTGATCGGGCGGTCGCGGTCGTCGCGCTGCCCGACCAGCGACGGCGCCCGGGTCATGGTGAGCCAGGTGACCGCGAGCCGGTGCCAGCGGGCGGCGATGCCCATGGCCCGCCACGCGTCGTACGCGACCGTCGGCAGGAAGACGCTCTCCACCCGCTTGGTGTCGACGATCTCCTCGCCCAGCAGTCCGGCGGCGGTGACGATCTCCACCAGGAGCGCCGCGGACTGTTCGTCGACGCCCACCGTCTTGGCGTACCGCCGAAGCTCCCGGATCCCCAGTCCACCGGAGCGCAGCACGGCGGGAGGCTCGGCCCCGATCGTCTCGACCAGCGCCTCGGCGTTGCGGACGAGCTCCAGCACCTGGCCGGCGCCCGCGTGGTCGACCCGGGCGGGGTCACGCTGCGGGGCCTCCATCGGCGGCGGGTCGGGGTGCAGCTGGCCGAGCGGGCCGGCGTCGCGGCGCAGCACCAGGGAGATCTCGACCGGCAGCTCGACGGCGTCGCGGCCGACGGCGACCAGCAGGTGCCGGTCGACCAGCCAGCGCACCGGCGAGTCCGAGCCGGGCTCCAGGCTCGCCGGGGTCACGGTGCCGACCGGCGGGCCGGCGGCGAGGCGGTCGAGCACGGCGCGGGCCGCGGGCGGCGCGGCGAGCAGCGTCCGGCGCAGGCCGGCGGCGTCGCCGACCAGGGCGCCGGCCACGGGGTCGAGCTGCTCGGCCGGGCGCCCGAGGCCCAGGGGGTACGGCGAACACACCTCGTCGACGGCACCGACGATGCGCACCGCCTGGTCCGGCCCGAAGGCCACGGCGTAGGCGCGCAGCAGGTCGACGGCGGCACGGACCCGCGCGGCCTCGACCCCGGCCGGGGCGGTGAGGGCCAGGACGGCCTCCACCGAGCTGGTGTGGCCCACCCGGGTGTACCGCAGCGCGTCCAGGATCTCGAGGGTGAACGTGTCGAGCCCGTCGAGGGCCCGCGCGACGGCCACCCGGGACTGGGCCCGGTGCGCCAGCGCCGAGAAGTCGGACGGCGGCGGGATGACCAGATCGGGGCGCAGGCGGATGAGCCCCATCAGCCCGTCGTCGGGCAGGGCGCGTAAGTGGTCGGCAAGCGAACTCGTCATCTCGCCTCATACGCTAACCGGCCCGGCCGACGAATGAGGGCGGGCCTTGTCGAAGGCCCGCCCTCTCCGTGCTTGCCAGGGGGTTACGCGAGACCGTTCTTCACGGCCGTGATGAGCTCACCGTTGCTGGTGTCGCCGGAGAGCTCCCAGAAGAACGCACCGCCGAGGCCCTGCGTCTTCGCGTAGCTCATCTTGCCGGTGATCGTGCTCGGCGTGTCGTAGCTCCACCAGTTGCTGCCGCACTTGGCGTAGGCGGTGCCGCCGACGGTGCCGGTGCTCGGGCAGGTGTTCTTGAGCACCTTGTAGTCCTCGATGCCCTGCTCGTAGGTGCCGGGCGCCGCGCCGGTCGCGGTGCCGCCGGGGCCCGCCTGGGTCACGCCGGTCCAGCCGCGGCCGTAGAAGCCGACGCCGAGGAGCAGCTTGTTGGACGGGATGCCCTTGCTCTTGAGCTTCGCGATCGCGGCCTCCGAGCAGAAGCCGGCGGTCGGGATGCCCGAGTAGCAGCTCAGCGGCGAGTGCGGGGCGGTCGGGCCCTGCGCGTTGAAGGCGCCGAAGTAGTCGTACGTCATCGGCATGAACCAGTCGAGGTTGTTCATCGCGCCGGCGTAGTCGGCGACGTCGATCTTGCCACCGTTGCTGCCGTCGGCCGTGATGGCCGAGGTGACCAGCTTGCTGGAGCCGAACTTCGCCCGCAGGGCCGCGATCACGGACTTGTAGGCGTTCGGGCCGCTGGCGTCGCACTGCAGGCCACAGGCGTTCGGGTACTCCCAGTCGATGTCGATGCCGTCGAAGACACCGGCCCAGCGGGAGTCGTTGACCAGCGCGTAGCACGAGTCGGCGAACGCGGTCGGGTTGGCCGCGGCCTGGGTGAAGCCGGCGGACCAGGTCCAGCCGCCGAACGACCAGAGGACCTTCAGGTTGGGGTACTTCGCCTTGAGCTTCTTCAGCTGGTTGAAGCTGCCCCGCAGGGGCTGGTCCCAGGTGTCCGCGACGCCGTCGACCGAGTCGGCCGCCGTGTACGCCTTCTCGTAGTCCGCGTAGCTGTCACCGATGGAGCACCGGCCGCCGGTCGTGTTGCCGAACGCGTAGAGGATGTGCGTCAGCTTGGCCGCGGAGCCGCTCGTGTCGATGTTCTTCACGTGGTAGTTGCGGGCGTAGACGCCCCACTCCGCGAAGTAGCCCACGACCTTCTTCCCGCCGGGCGGGTTGCTGGTCGGCGGGTTGCTGGTCGGCGGGTTGCTCGTGGGCGGGTTGCTCGTGGGCGGGTTCGAGGTCGGGGGGTTGGTGGTCGGGGTACCGCCACTGCAGGAGACGCCATTGATCTTGCAGTTGATCGGCGGCTTCGCGCCGCTGCCGTTCATGCCCCAGCTGAAGCTGGCACCGGCCGCGAGCGTCGGGGCCCACGACTTGTTCTTCGCGACGTAGTGCTGGCCGGTGCGGACCACGTCCGCGTCCCAGAAGCTGGTGATCTGGCCGCCCGCAGGCAGGTCGAACTCGAGCGTCCACCCGTTGATCGTGCTCGCGGTGCCATTGGTGATCTTGTAGGTGGCGCCCCAGCCCGTGCCCCAGTCCTGGTCGACCGTGAACGTAGCGCTGAGGTTGCCGGCGGCGTTGGCGGTGGTGGTGACGATGGGCACGACGGCCGCTGCCACCGCCATTGCTGCGGCGACGATGAGGCCGTTGCGGACGGATCGTTTCATCGCGTCTCCTGGATGATCCTTTAGGAAACTTTCCTAAAAGTGTTCGTGACGCTAGTGGCCAGAGTCTCACTTCGTCAATACGTGACTCGCGGGTATTTCGATGGCGTACCCACTGTGACCTGGGCATCCTTAAAGGTGTCTCAACATCAGGTTGTCATTGGCTTTGACCTCGACATGACGCTTCTCGACACCCGGCCGGGCATCGCCGCGACCTGGCGGGCGCTCACCGTCCGTACCGGCGTACACGTCGACGCCGACCTCGCGGTGAGCCGGCTGGGCCCGCCGCTGCGGCAGGAGATGGCCGAGTGGTTCCCGCCCGAGCGGGTCGAGGAGGCCGTCGACGTATATCGTTCGCTCTATCCGACGCACGCCATTGCGCCTGCTCTAGCGCTGCCCGGCTCGCTGGAGGCGCTCGCCGCCGTGCGCGCGGCCGGTGGACGGATCGTGGTCATCACGTCGAAGCTCGGCCGCCTGGCGTCGCTTCATCTTGCGCATTTGGGCATTTCGGTCGACAAGGTTTATGGCGACGTATTCCACGCGGAAAAGGCGGCGGTGCTCACCGAGATCGGCGCTTCGCTGTACGTCGGGGACCACGTGGCCGACATGGAGGCGGGCGTTCTGGCCGGAGTTCCCGCCGTGGGGGTCACCTCCGGCCCCTGTTCGGCCGTCGAACTGCGGGCGGCCGGGGCGACCGAGGTGTTCGCCGACCTGCACCCGTTTCCGGCGCTTCTCCAACGCATGATCTCGGTTGGCCGTCCGGGAAGCGGTGACTAGCCTTGTTGTGCACATCCCGCGCTGTTGCGGCCGGGACGGTTCCGAGACTGGGGAGCAGGGGCAGCGTGCCGACGGGTCGAGTGAAGTGGTACGACCAGGAGAAGGGTTTCGGGTTCCTCACCAGCGACGACGGGGGAGACGTCTTCGTGCACAAGGCGGCGCTGCCGTCGGGCGTGGGTGAGCTCAAGACCGGCCAGCGGGTCGAGTTCGGGGTGGTCGAGAGCCGCAAGGGCAGCCAGGCGCTGCAGGTGAAGGTGCTCGACGCGCCGCCGTCGGTGACGGAGGCCCGCGCGGTGGCCAACCGGCGCCCGCCGGAGGAGCTGCACGGCCTGATCGAGGACATGATCCGCGTGCTGGAGGCGAAGATCCAGCCCGACCTGCAACGCGGCCGCTTCCCGGACCGCAAGACGTCCCGCACGGTCGCCGAGGCCGTCCACCTCGTCGCCCGGGAACTGGAAGTCTGATCCTGCTCTCGTAGGGGCCCCGCCGCGGCCAGCGGGGCCCTTTTGCATGCGCCGACGCCGACGCCGACCGCGTGCCGCACGCCGCCGTGCCGTGGCCGTCGCCGCGCTCATGGTCGTTGCCGTGGCCGCCCGCCGTGACCGCCCGCCGTGACCGCCCGCCGTGACCGCCCGCCGTGACCGCCCGCCGTGACCGC
>NZ_JBEXCY010000022.1:90809-100036 GCF_040605515.1 Dactylosporangium sp. NPDC005572
CCCACACGAGGCCTGGCCCGACGAGCCGGTCGAACGACCACGCTGTTGCGTCTGCCCTCCCGGGAATCGGGCTCCGGGGCAGGCGCGACCGGGTGTCCTTCGGGCTCAGCGCTCCGACCCGGACCACGCGCAGGTCAAAGCGTCACGGCGTCGACGGTGGCAATGGAGGGTGGACCGAGCGGTCCCGCCCCGGCCTTGCGAGCAGCTCCGCCCCTCCCGAGCGCCAGCTCGGCCCTGCGAACTGCCCGCCCGGCCTCAGCGCCGGCCTTGCCCTGTGAGCCGCCGCGCCCGAGCGCCGGCTTGGCCTGCGAGCCGTCCGCCCCGGCGACAGCGGGACCCGGTCGGCGGCGCCCCCTCGTCGCCGCCGGCCCAGCCCCGCTGCCCGGTCCATGGGGGCCGCTACTGGGTGGACGCGACCAGCACCGAGCGGAACTCCCTCAGGGCCTCCTCGTCACCTTCCACCGTGACGGGCGGTTGCGCATCGGCCGTCGGTACCGACTCTCGGGCCCACAGCCAGCGCAGCACCGGCGCCGGCGCGCCGCGGACTAACGCGTCGGCCTCGGACAGCGCGGACGGCGCGGCGTCGGTCACCGTGACGGCGTCGGGGTCGGTGCGGACCAGCCAGGCCCGGCCGTCGGTGACCCGGACGGCCAGCGTGCGGCCCTTCGCCGCGCCCAGCGCCGTGGTGAACTCGCCCGGCCAGGCGTGGGTGCCGTAGTCGACGAACAGCTTGAGCACCTCGTCGATGCCGTCGACGGCCAGGTCGTCCGGAACCGGGGCGACCTGGACCTCCAGCGCCAGCTCGGCGTCGATGCGGTGGATGACGGACTCCTGGGCCATCCGGCGGATCCAGAAGCGCACGGTCTGGTCGGGCTTGTGCCAGGTCGGGGTCGCGTCGCCGTCGGAGCGGCGGGCGAACTCGTCGATCAGCTCGCCATAGGCCCGGTCGAGCAGGTCGACCGGCTCCTCAGCGGCCAGGTGCTCCGGCGGCCAGGGATCCGGGAACGCGGCGGCGCGCATCGTCATCGCCTTGTGCAGATAGACCTCCGCGACGTGGCGAACCAGGTCGGCGGTCGTCCAGTCCGGGCAGCTCGGGACCGGGGCCGCGAGATCCCGGCCCGCGACGGTGCGCAGCCGCAGGTAGTCGTCGGCGAGGCACTCCAGCAAACGTGACCGTTCCATGCCGGCGACTCAACCACAGGGGTACGACATTTTTCAGCGAACCGGCTCCAGCACCACGTGGACGCGCGGGCGCGGGCGCAGGTGGACGTGGACCTTGCCGCCCGTCTTGCGCAGCTGGAAGACGGCCACGACCAGCGTCACGAGCAGCGAGATCAGGCCGCCCGCCCAGATGCCGGAGCGCGGGCCGAACTGCTCGGCGCACCAGCCGATGACCAGCGAGCCGATCGGCGTGCTGCCCAGGAAGACCAGCACGTAGAGGGCCATGACGCGGCCGCGGAAGGCGGCGTCGGTGCCGAGCTGGACCCGCTGGTTGGCGGCCTGCGCGAAGTAGATCATGAAGAAGCCGGTCGGCAGCAGGAGCAGGACCGCGACGATGAAGGTCGGGGCGAAGCCGACCAGCGTCTCGAAGGCGCCGAACAGGATGGCCGCGCCGAGCACCAGCCACACCGAGGGGCGCGACCGGCGGCGCGAGCTGGCCAGGGCGCCGGCCAGCGCGCCGACCGCGATGGCGGTGGTGAGCAGGCCGAAGTACTGCGCGTCGACCTTGAACTCGACCCGCGCGAGCACCGCCAGGGTGAGCTGGAAGTTGAAGCCGAACAGGCCGATCACCAGGACCAGGAAGATGGCCAGGCTGAGGTCGGGGCGCTCCCGGACGTACCGCAGCCCGTCGACCGTCCGCGCGTCGCGGGCGGCGACGGGCGCACGCTCCACGCGGTACAACTCGGAAGAACGCATCCGCGCGAGCGAGACCAGCGGGGCGATGCTCAGCAGCGCGGTGAGCAGGAAGATCGGGCCGGTCCGGTCGCCGAGCAGGGCGATGACGACGCCGGCGATCGCGGGCCCCACGACCCGGGCGGTATTGAACGTGGCCGACGACAGCGACAGCGCGTTGGGCAGCAGCTCCTTCGCGACCAGCTCGGACACGAACGCCTGGCGGACCGGTGTCTCGATCGCGCTGATCATGCCGAACAGGCCGGCCGTCACGAACACCCACCAGAGGGTGACCACGCCGGACACGACGAGCACCCCGAGCAGGGTCGCGACCAGCGCCCCGGCGCCGTTGGCGATCAGCAGCAGGCGGCGTTTGTCGTACCGGTCGGCGAGCTGGCCGCCGTACAGCGTGAGGAGCAGCACCGGCGTGAACTGGAGCGCCGTCACCACGCCGAGCGCGCTCGCGCTGTTGCCCGAGAGCTGCAGGACCAGCCAGTCCTGCGCGGTGAAGAGCATCCACGTGCCGAGCAGCTTGATCAGTTGGCCGGTGGAGAAGAGGCGATAGTTGCGGACCTTGAGCGAGCTGAAGGTCGTCATGCGCTGCGGCCGATCCGCCCCAGGATCTCGGCGGCCTGGGCCAGGATGGACCGCTCCTCCGGGGTGAGCGCCGTGAGCTGCTTGGCGAGCCACTCGTCGCGTGCACGGCGGTGCTCGGCGACGACGGCGCGGCCGGTCTCGGTGGCGGCCAGGATGACCTGGCGGCCGTCGGTCGGGTGCGGGCTGCGCTGGACGAGCCCGCGGTCCTCCAGCTTGGCGACGATCTTGGTCAGCGTGGGCGGCTGGACCCGCTCGGCCTCGGCGAGCTCGCGCGGGGTCAGCGCCCCGTGCAGCTCCAGGCTGGTCAGCGCGGAGAGCTGGGTGATCGTGAGATCACCGATCGGGCGAGCCTGGCGCAGCCGGCGGTTGAGTCGCGTGATGCTGTCCCGGAGCGCCGCAGCCAACTGGGCGCCTGCGATTTTGGGAACACGAACCATCACGTTCGTTAGCTTACCTAATGAGCATGGCTAACGACCTGTGTCGGTGGTCACGGGGGTACCGTGGGCGCGTGACCACGCCGCCGAAGCCGCTCGACCCGCCGATGGTGCCGTTCGCCGTCGCCGGCATCGGCCTGTGGATCGTCGCGATCCTGGTCATGCTCCCGTTCCGGGACGAGTTGGCCGACAACGGGCACGGCACCTGGTTCGGCATCGCCGTCGCCGGGGCGCTCTGGGGCATCCCGGGCCTGCTCACGATGGTCGTCCACGACCGCAACCGGCGGCGGCGGAGGGCGTCCGATTCCTTCAAGACCGGCGAGCCGACCGCGTCGTAGCGTCGGGGCATGACACCCAACCTCAACGTCATCGGCGTCGTCGTCACCGACATGACCAAGTCGCTCGACTTCTACCGCCGGCTCGGCCTCGACGTCCCACCGGGCGAGAACGACAACCCGCATGTCGAGCACGTCCTGCCGGGCGGCGCCCGGATCATGTGGGACACGGAGGCTACGATCCACTCCTTCGACCCGGAGTGGAGCGCACCGGCCGGGCACGGCCGGATCGCCCTCGCGTTCGAGTGTGCGTCGCCCGGCGAGGTCGACCGCCTCCACGACGAGCTGGTGCAGGCCGGATATACGAGCCACAAGGCGCCCTGGGACGCGTTCTGGGGTCAGCGGTACTGCTGTGTCCGTGACCCCGACGGCAACAGCGTCGACCTCTACGCCGCTACCGCAGCACCTCAGTGAGCGGCGCGCCGGCCAGCGCCCTGACCTCCCGCGCGAGGTGGGCCTGGTCGGCGTAGCCGGAGGTCGCCGCCACGGTGCCGAACGCCATCCCGCCGCGGGCCAGGTCCAGCGCCCGGTTCAGGCGCAGGATGCGGGAGAGCGTCTTCAGCCCGTAGCCGAACACCGTCAGGCTCCGCCGGTGCAGCTGCCGCTCGCTGAAACCCACGTCGTTGGCGACGGCCGCGACGGGTGCGCCGGCGCGCAGCCGCGCGGTCACCGAGTCGATCCAGGCCTCCGCCGGGTCGCCCACGCCGATCAGCGCGGCTTCGAGGGCGGCCGCCCGGTCGGGCGCCTCGGCGAGCCGTTCGGCCAGCTGCCGGGCCCGTTTTTCACCCCAGAGATCATCCAGTGGTACCCGGAGATCTCGCAGTTCGTCAGCCGGAATCCCCAGGATTCCGGCCGCCGTGCCGGGCGCGAACCGGATCGCGGTGAGCCGCTGGCCGGCGGGCGGGTCGGCGAGGTGCGCGACCGTGTCGGGGCCGGCGACGACCAGCCGGCCGTCCATGTGGATGAGGTCCATGCACCCGTCGGGCAGGATGCGCCCCGGGCCCGTCGGACTCCTCTGCCAGACGACCGCGCCCGGGATGCGGGAGGGGCGCTCCTCAGCCGTGCCCATAGGGCTCGGCGGGCTCGGCCTCGTCGACCGACCCGTGCGCCCGGCTCACCGCCACCGACTCGACCTCGCTGTCGTCGAACACCGTCGGCAGCTCGTCGACCGTCTGGACCTGCTCGACCAGCACCTCGGAGTGCGCGCCGCAGCCGTGGTCGGCCGAGACGACCTGGGCGTCGTCGGGTGCGTACTCGTTGCCGCAGACCCCGAACGCCTGGCGCAGCGAGCCGGCGAGCTGCAGGTAGAACCCGCAGGAGCTGCAGCGGGCCGAAGCCGGCGCGGCGACCGAGATGGGCGCGTTGGGCCCGCGCTCCCCGTCATACCACCGCTGGGCGGCGTCGAGGCGCCCCTCGCGGGACATCACGCGGACCCGGCCGAGGCCGAGCTCCCGGTTGGTCTCCTCGACCGCCGGGTCGTCGGACTGCACGTAGCCGGGTGCGAGGCGCGAGTCGTCGGGCGGGGTCGGCAGCAGGTCGCCGACGCCCAGGTCACCCGGCTGGAGTCGCTCCTGCCACGGCACCCACTCGGGCGCGCGCAGCGCGTCGGGGCCGGGCAGCAGGGTCGACTCGCAGATCGTGACCTGCTTGCTGCGCGGGATGCGGGTGACGCTGACCGCCCACCGCCAGCCCCGGTAGCCCGGCAGGACGCAGGCGAAGAAGTGCGTGACGAGCCGCTCACCCTCGGCAGCGACGCCGAGGTGCTCACCGACGTGGTCCGGATCGACGACGTCCAGACCGAGGCGGGCGACCTCGACCGCGTCCGCGCAGACCTGGTCGGGCTTGGCGGCGCGGCCGCTTCCGCGGGCGGGGGCAGTCGAGGCTGTCACACCCCCATTGTTCCTCATCGCCACGCCAGCCTCACACGCGGCACGAATTTGTCGCACCCATGGTTCAGGATGGGGGCATGTCGGTGATTCGAGGCGTGGCGCAGACCGTGGTCACCACCGTGCGCGCGGCACGGGTCGCCACGGTCGGCACGTCACGGGCGGGCCGGTTCCTCGGGCGCAACCTGCTGCGCGTCCGTGAGCGGGGCGCCGGCGGCGGCACCGGCATGCTGCGCCTGCTCGACCTGCACGCGGCGTCCTGCGCGGGCGACACCCTGGTCGCGCTGGGCCTGGCCGGCACGATCTTCTTCTCGGTGCCGGCGGGGCAGGCGCGCGACCGCGTCGCGCTCTACCTGATCGTGACGATGCTGCCGTTCGCGCTGCTGGCGCCGGTGGTCGGGCCGGTGCTCGACCGCTTCCGCCACGGCCGGCGCTATGCGCTCGCCACGACGATGCTCGGCCGCGCGTTCCTGGCGTTCCTGATCTCCGAGCACCTCACCGGCTGGGCGCTCTATCCGGCGGCGTTCGGCATGCTCGTGCTCTCCCGGGCCTATGGCGTGGCCCGCAGCGCCGCCGTCCCGCGGGTGCTCCCGGCCGGCCTGGGCCTGTCCGAGGCGGGCGCCCGGGCGTCGGTCTTCGGCACGTTCGCCGGCGCCATCGTCCTGCCGATCGGCCTGCTGGCCGGCCGCTTCGGGCCCGAGTGGCCGCTGCGGCTGGCGATCGTCGTCTTCTTCTGGGGCATGGTGACCGCGCTGCGGCTCCCGCCCCGCGCCGACTCCGACCCGCCGGAGGAGATGCCGCGGATTCTGCGCCGCCAGGGGTATCGCGGTGCGAAGGTGCTGTCCGGCTCGGTCGTCATCGCCACGCTGCTCGGCAGTGCCACGCTGCGGGCGCTGTATGGCTTCCTGACGCTGTTCCTGGCGTTCGCCATCAAGGAGGGCACCCTCCCGGTCCGGATCGCCGCCTGGGAGCTGTCCGACGAGGCCGCGGTGGTGGTCGTGGCCGGCGCCCTCGGGGTCGGCTCGTTCCTGGCCACGGCGATCGGCACCCGGCTGCGCATCCACCGCCCGGCGCTGCTGCAGGCGATCGGCATCGTGCTCGCCGCGTTCGTCGCGGTCATCGCCGCCGACCGCAACTCGCTCGGCGCCGTCGCCCTGCTGTGCCTGGTCACGGCGATCGCCAGCGGCCTGGCCAAACTGGCCGTCGACGCCTCGATCCAGGAGCGCGTCGACGAGAAGGTGCGGGCGAGCGCGTTCGCGCACTCGGAGACGCTGCTCATGGTCGCGTGGGTGGTGGGCGGAGCGATCGGCCTCATCCCGTTCAGCGGCCAGTGGGGCATGATCGTCGCGGCCGGCTTCATGACGGTGGGCGCGGTGCGCGCGCTGTATTCCGCCGTGGTGCTGCGCCGGGAGCGCCTGCACGGCGCGCCGCCCGACGCTGATGCCACCGATTCCGAGACGACGCAGACGGCCGGGACCGCGCCCACCGGGCCGGGTGCCGGCGCCGGGGCTGGGACCACGTCCGGGACCGAGGGCGCTTGGAGCGGATCAGGGTCCGCCGGGACCGGGGCCAGGAACACCGCTGGGGCCGGCGGCGCTGGGACCACTGGGTCCGCGTCCGCTGGGACCAGGGCTGGGAGCACTGCCGGGACCGGGTCCGGGGCCAGATTCGCTGGGTCCGGGGCCGGTGCGCCGCCGTCGCAGGCATCGCGGGCGTCTCGGGCGGCGGACTCCGACGCGACGACCGTGCCGCGGCCCGCGGCTGGCGCCACGCGGAAGATGACGCCGGTCCAGGAGAAACCGGCCGCGCAGGAGAAGCGGCGGTTCGGCTGGCGGCGGACCCGGCGGCTGTCCGACGAACTGCCGCCTCCGGCCACCGCCCAGACGCGCAAGATGCCGGCGGCCGACGTCGAGGTCGAGGACGAGGCGACGCGGGTGGCGCCGCCGGGCTACACGCTGTACCGGCCGTCGGGCACCGACCCGACCGCCCGGCTGGAGGACGAGGACCGATGAGGGACGTGCTGGGGTACGGGCGGACGCTGGTCATCACGGCCGTCGAGGCTGAGCGGGGCGCGGTGCTCGCCGGGCTGGGCCTCGAGTCGCAGCCGCCCGACGCGCTGGAGGCGGGCGCCCCGGTGGTGGTCGCCGCCGCGGGCGTCGGCCCGGCCGCCGCGGGCGCCGTGACCAGCCAGTTCCTGACTACCGCCGTGCACGCCGGCGCGCCGTTCGACCTGGTCCTGTCGGCCGGCATCGCGGGCGGCTTCGCCGGCCGGGTGGAGATCGGCGGCCTGGTCGTCGCGACCGAGTCGATCGCCGCCGACCTGGGCGCGGCCGGCCCCGACGGCTTTCAGAGCGTCGACGAGCTGGGCTTCGGCACGGCACGCCACGAGGCCGACCCGGCCCTGCTGCGCGCGTTACGAGTGACCTTCCCGGAGGCGATCGGCGGCCCGGTCCTGACCGTCTCGACGGTCACGGGCACCGCCGCGACCAAGGAGACGATCGAGAAGCGCCACCCGGACGCGGTCGCCGAGGCCATGGAGGGCTTCGGCGTGGCCACCGCGGCCCGCCTGTGGCCTGCCACGGCCTTCGGCGAGCTCCGCACGATCTCCAACGCGGTGGGCCCCCGCGACCGCGCCGCCTGGCGCATCCCCCAGGCCCTGGAAACCCTTCGCGACGCCTTCGCGACGCTCTCCGGCCGCTGACCCGCCGCGCGCTCCGCCCGGCGACCCCGGCCTCGGTTCGGCGTGGCCCGCTCGCCCGTGTCGCTCGCCCGTGCGGCTCGCGACCCTTCGCCACCCTGCCGGGTCAGGCCGCCGACTTGCTTGCCGCGCGTTCCTCCGGCCGTCCTGGCCCCGGTCCGGTGTGGCACGGTCGCCTGGCACGGTCGCCCCCGTCGGGCATCGTTGCCCTGGTCCGGAGTGGCGTGCTCGCCTGGCGTGGTCGCCACCACCGAGCGTCGCCCTGGTTCGGTGTGGCCTGCTTACCCGTGTCGGTCGCTCGCCGGTCGAGCTGCCGGGGCGGAGGAGTTCGCCACACCTCAGTTCGTGCCCTCGCGGCCGCGACTCGGAGGATTTGCCGTCTTGCCCGCGTGGGCAGGCGTCGCTTCCGCAGCGTGTCCATGATCGTGGGAAGCATTTGGCTGCCATGGCTACCAGGAGTTTCCCTTGATCATGGAGCTGCCTCGGCGGGTGGTGAATGAGCAGTGCTACGGATTGATCAAGGCCTGGGCGGTCGTGGAGTTGCGAGGGTCACAGGTGGGGATTCGGCAGTCGGGTCGCGGACGCGGCGGTGAGGGCTAGATTCGGGACTTGTGACGCTTTCGCTCGCTTTCTCGCCGTGCCCCAATGACACCTTCGTCTTTCATGCGCTCGCGCATGGGCAGGTGCCCGGGGCGCCGCGGTTCGACGTCACCTACGCCGACGTCGACGTCACGAACACGGCGGCGTTGCGTGGGGAGTTCGACCTCGTGAAGGTCAGCTACGCGGCGCTGCCCTGGCTGCTCGACCAGTACACGCTGCTGCCCTGCGGTGGCGCCCTCGGGCGCGGGTGCGGGCCGCTCGTGCTCGTCAAGGACCAGTCCATCACGAGTCTCGCCGGGCGGCGGGTCGCGGTGCCGGGGGACCGCACGACCGCGTATCTGCTGATGCGCCTCTGGTCGGCCGGGGAGCCGCCGGCCAGCGTCGAGGTGGTGCCGTTCGCGGAGATCATGCCGGCGGTGGCGGCGGGGAAGTTCGACGCCGGGCTGGTGATCCACGAGGCGCGGTTCACGTTCCAGCGGTATGGGCTGCACGCGCTCGCCGACCTCGGTGAGTGGTGGGAGACCGACACCGGGCTGCCGATCCCGCTCGGGGCGATCATCGCCCACCGGGACCGGGTCGACCCGGAGCAGGCGACGGCCTGGATCAAGGAGTCGGTGCGGCAGGCCTGGGCCGACCCGGCGGCGAGCCGGCAGTACGTGCTGGAGCACGCCCAGGAGATGGAGCAGGACGTCGTCGACCAGCACATCAAGCTCTACGTCAACGAGTTCACGAGCTCGCTCGGGCCCGACGGGCACGCGGCCGTGGACGCCCTGCTGACCCGGGC
>NZ_JBEXCY010000023.1:0-25602 GCF_040605515.1 Dactylosporangium sp. NPDC005572
GCGGTACCAGCGTCGCAGCGGCGGCGCAGCAGGTCGAGGGTGTGGTCGACGAGCGTCCAGGCGGGCCACGCGACCACGCTGACCGGGATGGCGCAGCTGACCGGTGGCCGGGCCGCCGCCTCGACCGGTCCGGGCGATCCGGCCGGCGTGATGGCCGAGATCTTCCTGGCCGCGCACGCGCCACGCTGATCGAAAAGCACTGGGTGCATCTGCCGCAAATCGGGTAGAAACGCGGAGCCCTCGACCGGGGCGATGCCATTTGTACGCGATTGGGGTGATGGACCATGAGCGGGCCTATCGTGGGCAAGCGCCGCCTCCGGGCCGAGCTGCGGCGACTCAGGCGCGAGCGTGAGCTGACCCAGGACCTGGTGGCCGCCGAGATGGAGTGGTCGCTGTCCAAACTCATCCGCATCGAGAACGGCACCGTGGCCATCTCGGTGAGCGACCTGCGCAGCCTCCTGGCCTACTACCGCGTCCACGACAGCAAGATGGTCGACGACCTGCTGGAGCTCGCCCGCGCCGCGAAGCGGCGGATGTGGTGGGACGAGTACCGGGCGAGCCTGCCCATGCAGTTGCTCACCTACGTGGGCTTCGAGGCCGAGGCCGTGGCCGTGGGCGAGTTCGCCCCGGTCATGTTCCCGGCGATCATGCAGACCCGGCGGTACGCGGCCGCCACGAGCACCATCGACGACGAGGTCGAGTCGCCGGTGGTCGAGCGGCGGGTGGAGTTCCGGATGCGGCGGCAGGAGGAGCTGCTCGGTCGCGAGCAGCCACCGAGCTTCCTCACCGTGCTGGACGAGTCGGTGCTGCGCCGCCAGCCGGTACCGCACGACGAGGCGCTGCTCGTGGACCAGATCGGGCACGCCATCGAGTTCGCCCAGCGCCCGTACGCGGACGTGCGGATCATGCCGCTCAACGCCGGGTTCCACGCCGGCTGGGAGGGCGAGTTCACCCTGCTGGAGTTCGGCGCCGACGACGCCATCCTCTACCGGCAGGGGCTGCTCGTCGAGGAGCCCGAGGTGGTCGCGAGCCACCGGGAGATCCTGCGGCGCATCTCGGAGCGGGCCCTGGCCCACGACGCGTCCATCGAGTTCATGCGCCAGGTCGCGGGCGAGTTAAAGCGCGGCTGAGGGGTGCGGGCCCGGCCCCCTGCACAGGAGGCCGGGCCCGCCGCCCGTCACGCGGGCGGGTGGAACAGGACGCCCTTGCCGCTCTGCAGCGTGGGCTGGTTGTTGGAGTACTGGTAGGCGATCGTGCCGCCGGCGTTCTCGATGCCGACGGTCGCGTTGCTGCCCTGCTCGAAGGCGTTGTCGAGCTCCTTGTACGCGAACGCGACGTCGCCGTTCTCGTAGAAGACCGCCTCGAACGTCAGCCGGCGTGACGTGTTGCCGTAGATGAACACGTTGCGCCACTCCACCACGTACGCCCGGCTCGGCGCGGTGCCGATCACGCCGGTCCGGACGCTGGACGAGCCGTCGACCACCAGGTCCGACCAGAACGGGTAGGCCGTGGCGTTCGGCGCCGCGGTGGTCGGCAGCGTCGTGTGGTCGGCGTTCGACGCACCCGGGTTGAGGAAGCTGACCTTGCCGTTGGTGTCGATCCAGGCCGAGTTGTACGTCTGCCCGTACAGCTTGACCGGGAACGGCGTCGTGACCTGGACGATGTTGTCGTCGCCGGTCAGGGTGAGCGGCGTGTCGGCGTCGATGAACGCCCGGGTGCCGTCGGCGCAGGTGTAGCCGAACGCGTCGGCACCCTGGGTGAGCGCCAGGTTCACGGTCGACGTGCCGGAGCTCACCGTCACCGGTGCGCTCGCCCCGCCGCCGCCGCAGGCGCCACCCGACCCGACCGAGGCGCTGACGGTGTAGGAGCCCGCCGCCACGTTGGTGAAGGTGTACGTTCCGTTCGCCGCGGTGGTGGTGGAGGTACCACCCGGGCTCAGCGTGACCGTCGCGCCCGACACCGCCGTGCCGGTGCCCTGGTTGGTGACGGTGCCGGTGACCGTGCCCGTCACGGGAGGCGGCTCAGACCCGCCACCCGGCGACTTGAACAGCACCGCGATGCCGTTCTGCAGGGCCGAGGTGTTGTTCGAGTACTGCAGGCCGACCGTACCGGTGGCGTTCTCGATGCCGACCGTGGCCGACGCGCCCGCCTCCGCGGTGTTGTCGATGCCGCCGTAGTTGGTCACGACGTCACCGTTCTCGTACAGGATCGCCTCGACGTTCAGCCGGCGCGAGGTGAAGCCGTACTGGTAGGCGTTGCGCCACTCGACGACGAACTGCCGGTTGGGCGCGGTGCCCAGCACGGCCGTCCGCACGCTCGCCGAGCCGTCGACGACCAGGTCCGACCAGTAGGCGTAGACGGTCGAGTTCGGCAGGGCCGCCGACGGGATCGCCCCGTGCTCGGTGGCCGAGACGCCCTGGTTGGCGAAGCTCAGCCGGCCGTTGGTGTCGACCCAGGCCGAGGTGTAGGTCGTGCCGTAGAACTTGAACCCGAACGGCAGCGTGACCTGGGTCAGGTTGTCGTCACCGGTCAGTGGCAGCACCGTGCCGTCGGCCGGGACGAACGTCCGTGCCGAGGCCGAGCACGTGTAGCCGAAGCTGTCCGAGCACGAGGCCGCGTAGCTCGCCGTGTACGTGCGGTCGGTCGTCGGCGCCGTCACCACGTGGGTCTGCGCGCCGCCGTCCGACCAGCCGGTGAACGCGTGCGGCACGTTCAACAGGCTCTGCGGGGTCGGCGCGCTGACGGTGTTCGTCGAGCCCTGGATGACGGTACGGGTGAACGGCGCCACGCCGCTCGTCGCGCCCACGGTCAGCTGGAGGCCGGCCGGGTTGGAGGCGAACGTCAGGTCGACCGTCTTCGGCTCGACGTTGACCGTGGTGGTGCTGGTCAGCCCGCCCGCGTCGGTCGCCGTCATGCGGAACTCGAGGTACGACGGGTACTCGTGGTCGGGCGCGGTGAGCGTGCCGCCCGCGACGCCGTTGAGGGTCTGCATCGGGTGCTCGTGGCACACGCCCGGCGACGAGCAGTGGTGCAGGACGATCGTCCAGCTCAGCGCCGACGCCGGCAGGGTGCCCTGCTGCGGGTCGGTGGCGTGGCCGGTGAAGCTGATCGAGTTGCCGACCGCCCAGGTGAGCGTGCTCGCCGGGGTGTCGATGAACGCCGTCGGCGCGTCGTTGCCGGCGGTGATGGTCAACGTCTTGTCGTTCGTCGCGCCCAGCGTGTCGGTGACCCGCAGCCGTGCGGTGTACGTGCCGGGGTTGGTGTAGGTGTAGGTGGCCTTCGGGTTCGTCGACGGCGCGCCGGTGTCGAACGTGCCGTCGTTGGTGAAGTCCCACTGGTACTGCAGCAGGCCCTGGTCGGCCGGGTCGGCGTCGTCGGACGTCGAGCCGTCGAAGTTCACGGTCAGCGGGGACCCGCCGGACGTGCGGTCGGCGGTGATGGCGGCGACCGGGGGCTGGTTGCCGTTGAAGTACCGGATCCGCCGCACGGTGCCGCCGAGGTCGACGTAGTAGAGCTCGTTGCCCGGGCCGATGGCCAGGTCGACCGGGTTCGCGGCGCCGGCGTCGAACGTCACGATGTTGGCGTTGTTCGGCAGGCCGTTGCTGCCCGGCATCATCGCCCAGATGCAGTCGCGGGAGTAGTCGGAGAAGAACAGCGCGCCACGGTAGGCGGCCGGGTAGGGGCCGCTGTCCGGGTAGAAGGCGACGCCCGACGACGAGGAGCCGCCGCTGGGGCACGTCTCGCCGGCGACGACCTTGGAGGCGTGGTTCCAGGCGTAGTACGGCTGGACGTTGGGCACCGACGGGCTCGCGCCGTACATCGGCTCACACAGGTTGAGGTTCGCGCCGTCGTAGCCGCCCTGGGCCGACGGGCCCTCGATGCACGGCCAGCCGTAGTTGCCGACCGGCGTGCCGGTCGGGTTGGCCACCCGGTTGATCTCCTCGTAGGTGTTCCAGCCGACCTCGCCGCTCCACACCTCGTTGGTGCCGGGGCGCATGGTGAACCGGAACGGGTTGCGCATGCCGTAGGCGACGATGCGCCGCGCGTTGGCGTCGGCCGAGGCGGCGAACGGGTTGTTCGGCAGGGCCGCGCCCGTGTTCGGGTCGATGCGGATGATCGTGCCGTTGAGCTGCGTCGCGTCGCCGGTGGTCCGCACGTCCTGGGAGCGCAGCGCTCCGCCCTCGGCGGTCGGCGGGCTCATCGTGCCGCCCGGCGGGTCGGCGCACGGGTTGCCCGCGAACTGGCCGTAGTCGGTGGCGCTGAAGCTGGCGCCGTCACCGGAGGAGGCGTAGAGCGCGCCGTCGGCCCCGAAGTGCAGGTCGCCGATCGAGTGGCTGGGGAACTGCTGGCACCAGTCGGTGATGAGCACCTGCTCCGAGCCGGTCATCTGGTTGCCGTTGGCCTGCAGGCGGGACAGCCGGCCGGTCACCACGCACGTGCCGTTGTTGGCGTCGGCGCAGACGTCGTTCCACCGTGGCGCCGTGCCGCCGGGCACCGCGTCGTACGTGTACAGGACGTAGACCCAGGGGTTGGTGGGGAAGCCGGGCGCCAGCGCCATGCCGAGCAGGCCGCGGTCCCACTGGTCGTGCACGTTGGTGCGCAGGTCGGCGAAGGTGTCCGGGGTCGGGTCCGACAGGCTGTCGAAGACCTTGATGATCCCGCGCTTCTCGGCGACGAACACGCGGCCGTCCGGCGAGAACTCGATGTTCGTGGGGTTCGTGAGCCCGCTGTAGACGGTCTGCTCCTGAAAACCGCTGGGCAGCGTCCCGGCGGCGGCCGGCTGCCCACCGGCGATCGGCACGAAGATGCTGGCCATGAGGGCGGAGGCCAGGAAAGCGCGCACGGTTCGTCGAGGTATCGACATGGACCGTCCTCTCCGGAGGGTGAGGCCGAGGCAGCGGGGGGTTCCCTGCACCCGCTGAAATTGCGACAGCCTACCGGCCGGTACCGACGCGAGTAACTGTCGCGTTTCCGACCATGATCAGGATGATCCGGTCCGAACCGCTCCACATTGGACACCGTCCGGGCCAAAGTCGAACCGATCGACCGACACCAGCATCATCGCGCGGCCGGGGCCGCCCTCCGCTCGGCCGCCGTGCGCTCACCCGCGCCGCCCTCCCAGACCCGCGCGATCTTGGAGTTGTGGTCCGGGATTTGTCCGACATGGACGGACATGGCGGGGACCACAACTCCAAGATCGCGGGCTAGGGCGTGGCGGTGTTTACAGCTTCTCGTAGCAGGGCTTGTCGAGCTTGTAGTCCTTCGCCGTCGGGCCCGTGAAGTAGTCCTTCACCAGGGGGATGTCCGTCGGGCTGGTCTGGGCGGCCGGGTTGTAGATGAGCGTCTGGCGGAAGATGCCGTCCGCGCCGCCGGCGTAGTTGCCGGCGCCGTCGGGCAGCATGCCCTCGTAGTCGACCTTGGTCAGCGACTTCGCCGCCTTGAGCAGGCCGGCCCGGGTCAGGTCGCCGTCGGCCTGAGCCTTCTTGAGGGCGGCCAGCAGCGGGTACGACCAGACCCAGCCCGAGGTGTAGCCGTCGTTCGGGGTGATCGACGAGCCGAGCGCGTCGCGCATGGCCTTGTGGCCGGGCGAGTCGGTGGAGAAGGTCTTCCACGGGGACGACTGGAGGTACAGGGCCTTCAGCGCCGGGGCGGCCGGCGACTGGAGCAGGCCCGGGTTCCAGGTCGGGCTGGTGCCGATGAACTTGCCGGTGAAGCCGCGCTGGGCGGCGCCACCGACGATGGCCGCGACGTCGGCCGGGCCGGCGGTGACGATGACCAGGTCGGGCTTCTGCGTCACGATGGCGGTGACCGCGCCGGCCTGCTTGTCGGTGCCGGAGTCGGTCTTGACGTCGATGAACTTCAGGCCGAGCTTCTCGGCGGCGATCTTCGTGCCGGCGGCGGCGTCGTCGCCGTAGTCACCGGCCAGGTGGACGGCCATGACCGTCTTGGGCTTGAAGGTCTCGTTCGCGTAGTCGACGGCGTTCATCGACTCGATGCAGTAGTTGGCGCCGGACTCGAGGATGTTGTCCTCGAACGCGTAGGCGGACGTCCACGCCGCGGGGGCGGCCAGCACGTTGTTCGCCTTCATGTCGCCGAGGATCGCGGCCGTCGTCGGGGAGCCGAGGCTCTGCGCGAGCGCCAGCACCTTGCCCTTGATCTCCTGGTAGACCTCGTTGTGGGTCTGCGGGTTGTACTTGTTGTCCCGCACGTAGGTCTCGGCGTCGACGTCGTAGCCGCCGATGCCGCCCTGGGTGTTGACCCGCTTCCAGAACGCCTTCTGCGCCTCGGTGATCGGCACGGCGAGCGCCTTGAACGGGCCGACGGTCAGGTCGGAGATGATGCCGAGGTAGATGCAGCCACGGTCCTTGTGCTCGGACTTGGGGCAGGGTTCCTTGGTGATGCCGACGTCGACCTTCGGGCCGCCGGACGACGACGTGTCTCCGTTGTCGGAGTCGCCGCCGCGGCAGGCCGTGAGCCCGCCGATGGCGAGCACCGCGGCCAGGGTGATGGCACCCAACCTCTTCATTGAGGAGCTCCTTCGTAGGGGTGTCGGGAGGAGGAGGTCAGTACGAGAACGGCCAGGCCTTCCAGTAGTTGCGGAGGCGTATCCAGATGCCGAAGAGACCGCGCGGCTCGAAGATCAGGAACACGATGATCAACACGCCGTAGAGAACGGTCTCCAGCTGATAGGCATTGGGCGACTCCACGGGGGAGTTGCTGATGAACGGAAGGAACGACGGGACCTCCCGGGTCAGCCGCGGCAGCAGCGTGATCAGGAAGGCGCCCAGGACGGCGCCGCTCACGGTGCCCGCACCGCCGATGAGGATCATGGCGATGTACTGCACCGACAGCAGCAGGTTGAAGGAGGTCGGGTCGAAGTAGCCCGCCCCGACGTACAGCAGCGCACCGGCGCAGCCGGCGTAGAACGACGACACCCCGAAGGCCACCGTCTTGTACCTGGCCAGGTTCACCCCGATCACGCCGGCCGCGATGTCGCGGTCCCGGATCGCGGTGAAGGCCCGGCCCACTCGCGAACGCGCCAGGTTGCGCGCCGTGAGAGCCGCGAGAACCAGCAGCACGAGCATCAGGAGGTACAACTTCTGATCCCGTGTGAGGAATGCGTCAGTGGTGTTGAGGTCGTAGCCCAGCAGCGACGGCGCCGGGGGCTGGCGGCCGACACCGGGACCGCCGGTGAGCTCCGACCACTCGTTGATCACGTGGGCGCCGATGAAGACCAGGCCGAGCGTGACGATGGCGAGGTACAGGCCGCGCAGGCGGGTGGCGAGCGGGGCCACCAGGACGCCGGCCACCGCCGCCGCGAGCCCGGCCGCGGGCAGCCAGATCAGCACCTCGGTGATGCCGAAGCCGATCGTGCGGCCCTCCGGGTCACCGGCCAGGGCGGCCGCCGTGTAGGCGCCGATCGCCAGGAAGAACGCGTGGCCGAGGGACACCTGTCCGGCCAGGCCGGTGACGATGTTGAGCCCGATCGCGCCGACCGCGGTGACGCAGGCGACGCCGAGCAGCTGGAGCATCTCGTCCTGGACCAGCCAGGGCAGGGCGAAGGCGACCACGAGCAGGCCGCCGACGGCGACGCGCTTGCTGGTCGTGTCGAGGAGCGCGACCTCCTGACCGTAGGAGGTGCGCAGCAGCGGGCGGTTCCTCATACCCTTTCGACCTCCCGGGTGCCGAACAGGCCGTAGGGGCGCACGAGCAGGATCAGCAGCATCACGACGTACGGCGTGACGACCGAGAAGTTGCCGCCCAGCCAGGGGAAGTCGCCCTGGTAGGTGGCGGTGACCTCCTGGACCACGCCGACGACCAGCCCGCCGACGACGGCGCCGGGCAGCGAGTCGAGGCCGCCGAGGATGATCACCGGCAGCGCGGTCAGCGCGACCAGCCACAGCGACTCGCTCACGCTGCCGCCGACCGCGGCGAACGTGCCGGCCACCGCGGCGAGGGCCCCGGCCAGCGCCCACGACAGCGCGAACACCGCGCCGACGCTGACGCCCTGGGCGAGGGCGGCCTCCTGGTCGTAGGAGGCGGCCCGCATCGCGAGGCCGGTCCGGGTGTACCGGAAGAACAGGAACAGGCCGGCGATGAGCACCGCGGTCGTGACGACCATGGCGACGTGCCGCTGCTCGATGAGGATGCCGCCGGGCAGCTTCCACGTGTCCAGGCCCCACGGGTCGCCGACGTGCCGCACGTCGAGGCCGATGAGGGCGTTGACGACGACCCGGACGGCGATGTCGATGCCGAGCGTGATGATCGCGACGGTGAACACCGGCCGGCCGATCATCGGCCGCACCGCGAGCCGCTCGACGCCCAGGGCCAGCGCGCCGGTGACCAACGCGGCCACCACCAGCGCCACGAAGAACCCGAGCGGCTTGACCAGGTAGGTGACCAGGACCGCGCCGGCCAGCATGAACGCCGGCTGGGCGAACGAGATGACCCGGGTGGCCTTGTAGATGATCACGAATCCGAGGCCCAGCAGCGCGTAGACGCTGCCCGTGCCAATGCCCCGCAGGATGCTCTCGAGGACGTCCTTCACGCCTTGCTCCGGTACATGTCGTCGACGAGCTCGGCGAACAGCGTCGCGATCGAGCCGCGCTTGACCTTCTGGGTGGCGGTCAACTCACCGTCCTCGTGGTCGAGTTCCTTGGGCAGCATGCGGAACGTCTTCACCTGCTCCACCGGGTTGTGCTTGGCGTTGACGTCGTCGACGACCTTCTGGATCAGGGCGACGACCTCGGGCTTGTTGCTCAGGTCGCGGTAGGTCGTATAGCCGAGGCCGTGCCGCTGGGCCCACTCGCCGACCGTGTCGAGCTCGATGCCGACGAGGGCGGTGAGGTACGCGCGGCGGTCGCCGATGACGATCGCCTCCTTGACGTACGGCGACGCCTTGAGCGCGTTCTCGATCTCGCTCGGCGCGACGTTCTTGCCGCCCGAGGTGATGATGATGTCCTTCGCGCGGTCGGTGATCCGCAGATGCGTGCCGCCGACGAGCTCGCCGACGTCGCCGGTGCGCAGCCAGCCGTCGGCCGTCATGGCGCGGGCGGTGGCCTCGGGGTCGTTGTAGTACCCGGCGAACGTGCCCGGGTGGCGGGTCTGGATCTCGCCGTCGTCGGCGATGCGGATCTCGACCCCGCCCTGGGCCTCCCCCACCGTGCCGATCTTCACCCGGCCCGGCCGGTTGCCGGTGGCCACCGCGGTGTTCTCGGTCATCCCGTACAGCTCGTGCATCGGCACGCCGATGCCCATGAAGAACTTCAGGACGTCGGGCGCGATCGGCGCGGCGCCGCTGGCCGCGTACCGCACCCGCCGCACGCCGATGCGCTCGCGCAGGGCCCGGTAGCAGAGCAGCCAGCCGACCGCGTACAGCACGCGGCTGCCCGCGGTGTGCCGGCCGCCGTTCGCGGCGAGCGTCGTGCCGATCCGGTCGGCGGCCTTGAGCCAGAGCCGCGCGTTGGCCCGCTTGAACCGGGACGCGCCGGACAGCCGGACGGTGACCCCGGCGAGCATCTTCTCCCAGATGCGCGGGACGCCGAAGAGGATCGTCGGTTGTACCTCACGAAGGTCCGCCTGCACGGTCGCGATCGACTCGCCGAAGTGCACGACCACCGCCGACGACGCGTTGAACCACACCGTGAAGACCCGCTCCGCGACGTGGCACAGCGGCAGGTACGACAGCGTGAGGTCGTCCGGCCCGGGCGGCGGCGAGGCGAACCCGCCGCCGGCGACGAGCGTTTCGATGGCGAAGTCCACGTTGGCGACGGTGAGCATCGCGCCCTTGGGCCGGCCGGTGGTGCCGGACGTGTAGACCAGCGTGGCCACGTCGGCCGGCGTCGAGGCCGCCATCCGCTCGGCGACCGCCTCCGGGTGCTCGGCCCGGTGACCGGTGCCCAGCGCGAGGAGGTCCTTCCAGGCGATGAGCTTGGGGTGGTCGTACCGGTGCAGGATCCCCCGCGGCTCGATGAACACGACCCGCTCCAGGGCGGGGCAGTCGTCGATGACCTCCAGCGCCTTGTCGACCTGCTCCTGGTCCTCCGCGAAGAGGATCCGCGCGCCGGAGTGCTCGAGCAGGTAGCGCACCTCCTCGGCCGGGTTGGTCGGGTAGAGCCCGACCGTCGAGCCGCGCACGGCGACCGCGGCGACGTCGGTGAACAGCCACTCGGGCCGGTTCTCCGACTGGATCGCGACCCGGTCACCGGGCTCGATGCCCAGGGCCAGCAGGGCGTGGGCGACCGTCTCGGCGGTGTCCCAGTACTCGCCCCAGGTGATCTCCTGCCAGATGCCGAGCTGCTTCTCGCGCATGGCCACGGTCGCGGGCGTCGCCTTGGCGCGGTCGCGCACCAGGGTCGCGATGGTCATTTCGCCTCCCCGAGGTACGCGCGCAGGACGTCCGGGTGGTTCTGGACCTCCTTGGGGGTGCCGAGCGCGACCGGGGTGCCGAAGTCCACCACGAGCACCCGGTCGGCGAGGTCCATGACGAGCCCCATGTCGTGCTCGACGAGGATCATCGGGATCGACATCTCCTCGCGGATGTCGAGGATGTAGCGGGCCATGTCCTCGGTCTCCTCCAGGTTCATCCCGGCGACCGGCTCGTCGAGCAGCAGCAGCTTGGGCTCCATGGCGAGCGCCCGGCCGAGCTCGACCCGCTTCTGCACGCCGTAGGGCAGCAGGCCGACCGGCAGCCGGCGCCACTGGGCGAGCTCCAGGAAGTCGACGATGTCCTCGACGACCGCCCGGTGGGCGATCTCCTGCCTCCGGGCGCGGCCCACCCAGGCGATCGCGGCGAGCGTGCCGTACCTGATGTGGTGGTGCCGCCCCAGCATGAGGTTCTCCACCACGGTCAGGTGCTGGAAGAGCTCCACGTTCTGGAACGTCCGGGCCACGCCGAGCGCGGCGACCCGGTCGGGCCGCATGCCGGTGATCTCGCGGTCGTCGAGCGTGACCCGGCCCTGCTGCGGGCGGTACACCCCGGAGATCACGTTGAAGATGGACGTCTTGCCCGCGCCGTTCGGGCCGATGACGGCGAAGAGCTCGTTGCGGCCGACGGTGAAGGACACGCCGTTGACCGCCTTGACGCCCGCGAAGCTCAGGTGGACGTCGTCGAAGCTGAGCACGGCCGGCGCGGTGCGCACCTGCGCCGGTGGGGTCTGGACCTGGGTCATCTGGGTTCCCCTATGACAGCCAGCGCTTGCGGCGCTTGTAGTGCTTCACGTCGCGGAAGGTCTTCGTCGTGCCCTCGGTGCGCAGCCCCAGGTAGAACTCCCGGATGTCCTCGTCGGCGAGCAGCTCGGCGGCCGGCTTGTCGAGCACGACCTTGCCGTTCTCCAACACGTAGCCGTGCTCGGCGATGGACAGCGCCATCGTGGCGTTCTGCTCGACCAGCAGCACGCTGGTGCCGCCGCGGTTGATCTCGACGATCAGGTCCCGGACCTGCTCCACCAAGCGTGGGGCGAGGCCGAGGCTCGGCTCGTCGAGCAGCAGGTACTTCGGCTCGGACATGAGCGCGCGGCCCATGGCGAGCATCTGCTGCTCACCGCCGGAGAGGTAGCCGGCGATGCTGCCGCGGCGCTCCTTGAGCACCGGGAACAGCCCGTACATCCGCTCGAGCGCCTCGGCCCGGCCGCGCCGCCGGGTGTGTGCGCCAAGGCGCAGGTTCTCCTCGACGGTCAGCTCGGCGAACGTCCGCCGGCCCTCCATGACCTGGGTCAGGCCGCGCCGCACGATGGCGGACGGGCGGAGGCGGTGGATCGGGCGGTCGTCGAGCGTCACGGCACCCTTGGTGACCGTGCCGTCGTGCACGTCGAGCAGGCCGGAGAGGGCCCGCAACAGGGTGGTCTTGCCGGCGCCGTTCGCGCCGAGCAGCGCGACGATCCGGCCTGGGGGGACGGCGAGGCTGACGCCGCGCAGGACCAACATCACGTCGTCGTAGACGACCTCAAGGTTCTGGACCCGTAACACTGGGCGGCTCCTCCGGGGGGTGCTCCGGGGGTGGGCATGTGGGCCAAACTTTTTGCATCGTCGGTGTATGAAGTTACGTGTATTTAACCTGTTCTCAGAGCAGAATCAAGCCCCAAATGTGTGTCAGTCAACACCGTTGGCCAAGTCGATATAACCGTCCGATGTGGACTTACGACGGCGGGTGATTCGGACCTTTAGGGTAATACCTGTCGATACGGACGGACGGGTTTCGCGATCTCGTGACTGCCGATAGGTTGGCTCCTTGTTTGCTAGAGCCTGGCCGTCCGTCGCCCAACCGGGGCGGCGCCGGGCAAGCGCCGCCTCGTCCAGCCCCGGACTCGTAGGCGGCAGTTGCTGGAAGGGTCCTTCGTTGTCCAAAGGACACCGCGTTCGTCGATCGGTGCTGCGGACCCTGTTGGCCGGCGCAGCGTCACTCATCGTGATGGCGCCGGCGACGGTAGCGCACGCCGATCCGACCGCCGCCGAGATCGAGGCCCAGCTGCAGAAGCAGGGCGCCGAGCTCGAACTGGTGGTCGAACAGTGGAACCAGATGAACGTCACGCTCGCCGACTCCCAGGCCAAGGTGGCCAGCCTGGAGACGGACCTCGCAAAGGCCACCGAAAGCGCTCAGAGCATCGCGATCGAGTCGTTCAAGACCGGCAACCGGCTGCGGAACCTGTCGGTCCTGCTGCGCGCGTCCTCGTCCGACTCGCTGGTCGACCAGATGGGCACGCTGGACGAGTTCGCTCGCCGGCAGCAGCGCACGCTGGACGAGCTCAAGTCCGCGAAGGCGAACCTCAACCAGACGCTCGCCACGCAGACGGCCCAGAAGACCGAGATCGAGGCGAAGAAGAAGTCCCTCGAGACGGACATGGCCAAGCTCGACCAGCTCAAGAAGAAGGTCACCGCGCCGCCGGTCAAGAAGGGCCCGCCGCCGGCGGTCTCGGGCAGGGCGAGCGCCGCGGTGAACTACGCCTACAACGCGATCGGCATCCCGTACAAGTTCGGCGGCGAGAACACCACCTCCAAGCCGGGGCTCGACTGCTCCGGCCTGACGAAGATGGCGTGGAAGCAAGCCGGCGTGACGCTCTCCCACAGTGCAGCGACACAGTGGCGGGAGGTCGCGCACATCTCGCGGTCCGACCTGGCACCGGGTGACCTGGTGTTCTACAACAGCCTCGGTCACGTCGCCATCTACATCGGCGGCGGCGAGGTCATCCATGCTCCGGCCGCCGGGCGGACGGTGACCCGGGTGAAGGTCGACATGGGTAACACGATCTACGGGTACGGGCGCGTCAAGGGCTGATCCGCTCGTTGACAGGGCCGCTCCGCGTTCGCGCGGGGCGGCCCTTCATGATTGAGCGCATGAGTTCGTGGGATCCGCAGCAGTACAGCAGGTTCGCCGACGAGCGGGCCCGGCCCTTCCACGAACTGGTGGCCCGCATCCCGACCCGCTCAGCGGTCGCGGTCGTCGACCTCGGCTGCGGCCCGGGCACGATGACCGCGACGCTCGCCGCCCGCTACCCGGACGCGGCGGTCCTCGGCATCGACTCCTCCCCCGACATGATCGCGGCCGCCGCACCGCTGGCGAGCCCGCAGCTCCGCTTCCAGCTGGGCGACATCGGCGCGTTCCAACCGGCGCGGGGATCGCTCGACGTCATCGTGGCCAACGCCTCCTTGCAGTGGGTCGGCGACCACGCCACGCTGCTGCCGGTGCTGGCGGCGGCCCTGGACGACGGCGGCACGCTGGCCTTCCAGGTGCCGACGGTCGGCGCGGAGGCGATCGAGCAGGTGGCGTCCTCCCCACGCTGGGCCCCGCTGCTGTCCTCGGCGCTGTCCGGCACGAGCCCGCGGGCAAGCAGCCCGGTGCTGTCAGCCTCGGAGTACATCGGCATCCTGGCCGGCGCCGGCCTCTCGGTGGACGCCTGGGAGACGACGTACCACCACGTGCTGCCGGGCGAGGATCCGGTGCTGGAGTGGTTCAGCGGGACGGGCCTGCGGCCGTACTTCGACGCTCTGGCGGGAACGGATCTGGCCGACTTCCGGGCGGAGATGGCGGCGGCGCTCCGGAAGGCCTACCAACGCCACCCCTTCGGCACGGTCCTGCCATTCCCCCGCCTGTTCGTGGTGGCCCACCGCTCCTGACGCTCGCCACTATGATCACGAAGGCTATTGCCACCCCACGGTGCGAAAACCCTTCGCGATCATGGAGGGACGCGGCCCACACGCCCGGCCGCGCTCACCCCGCCGCCTGCGGAGGCGGCAAACAGGCGAACGCCCCGGCCAGCGAGCCCGGCCGGGGCGTTTCGAGTCGTAGGTGTTGGGGGTTATGTGGCGTTATGCGGCCTGGAGGCCCTCGGCGCGAGCCAGCTCCCGAAGCCGGCCCAGGGCCTGGATCTCCAGCTGGCGGATGCGCTCGCGAGACAGGGAGAAGCGGGTCGCCACTTCGGTCAGCGAGTGCTCGCGGCCGTCCTCCAGGCCGTAGCGGGCGCGCATGATGCCCGCCGAGCGGTCGTCCAGGTGGTTGAGCAGGCCCTCGATCCGCTGGCGCTCCAGCGCGGCCAGGACGACGTCCTCCGGCGACGGGGCGTCGGAGTCGGCCACCAGGTCGCCCAGGTTGGTGTCGCCGTCGTCACCCACCGGGGTGTCCAGCGAAACGGTGTCCTGCGACCACCGCATGAGCTCGTGAACCCGCTCGACCGGCACGCCGAGCGCGGTGGCCAACTGCTCCGGCTCCGGCTCGTTGCCCAGCTCGCGGGTGAGCTGACGCGCGACGTTGCGCATCCGGTTGACGTCCTCCACGAGGTGGACGGGCAGCCGGACCGTGCGCTCCTGCTGCGCGATCGCCCGGCTGATCGCCTGGCGGATCCACCACGTGGCATATGTCGAGAACTTGTATCCGCGCACGTAGTCGAACTTCTCGACCGCCCGCACGAGGCCGGTGTTGCCCTCCTGGATGAGGTCGAGCATCGGCATGCCGGACCGCACGTAGCGACGGGCGATCGAGACCACCAGCCGCAGGTTGGCCCGGATGAACCGGTCCTTCGCGCGCTCACCCTCGGCGACCAGCTTCTGCAGCTCAGCGGCGGTCACCCCGTCGGGCAGCTGCTCGGACTCGAGCAGGTGCTCGGCGTAGAGCCCGGCCTCGACCGCCTTGGACAGCTCGACCTCAGAAGCGGCGTCGAGCAGCGGCGTGCGGGAGATCTCATGCAGGTACACGCCGACAAGGTCCCGCTCCTCGGCACCGGTGTCGGGTCGCATCTCCACTTTCACGTTCTCCACCTTCGGGCCCCTCCCCGTCCATCCTTCGCCTTCCCCGTTTCACCCTGCTAAAACGGGTGCCCCCCGGGTATGCCCCCTACACAACAGTCAGATGTCGTTCCGAATTCCGCCCACAGGGGCGATACGGTGACGACCCCTGAGAGCTGCACCACTTACCTAGACGCTCTGGAGGCTGCTCCGGTTCGCTTCGGTTGCAACAAGTGATACGTGGTATTCCTGCCCGTCAGACGCCTAAACTCGCTGTGAGTTCCCTGGGAACGGCGGCAGCTGGGCCCGGGATCGCCGGGGTTCATCGGCAACAGTCGGCCCGACGACAGGCAAAACGCGCTCAAGGATGAGAAATCGACGCGCCTCGTGACCTGTCGATATGCCGACCGGGTGACGCCGCCCACCACCTATTGGGCGTGCCATTCCCGCAACAGCCCGGCTTCCTCCTCCTCGGTCAGCCCGATTCTGTGCGGTTCGTCACGCAGCGCGACGCGTGTATCGGCCACCGTCTCGGCCAGCGGGCGGGTCCGCAGCCCGGCCGCCAGTGACGGGCCGGCGTCCCGGGTCAGGAACCCGGCGAACTCCGGCAGCAGCAGCCACAACGGCAGCGACCGCGGCCCCGACCAGGGCGCCACCTCCCGCTCCACCAGGAACTCCTGCGGGACCCAGGTCAGCTCGTGCACCGACGGCGCGCCCTCGGCCAGCGCCCGGTGGAACTCCTGGCGGCTGACCGAGGCACTGATTCCGTCGAGCGTGCCGGCCAGCCCGCGTTCGGCCGCCTGGATGATCCAGTCGGCGAGGTCGCGCGCGTCGACGACCTGGACGCGATCCTCGGGCGCACCGGGCGCCAGGATTTCACCCCCGCGCGCGTGTCGTCGCACCCAGTAGTCGAAGCGCCCGCTCGGGTCTTCCGGGCCGACGATGAGCCCCGCCCGGCAGATGAAGGATGCGTCGGTACCGAACGTGGCCGTGACGAACTGCTCACAGGTGACCTTGCAGCGGCCGTACGCTTCCGCGTCGACCGACGGATCGTCGAAGCCCGGCTCGGCCGGCGCCATGACCGGGGCGGTCGCCACGGTCTGGCCCGGGGTGGCCGCGTCGGCGTAGACCGAGCCGCTCGACACGAACGTGTAGTGCCCGGCCCGGCCCCGCAGCGCCGCGACGGCGTGCCGGACGTGGCTCGGCTTGCGCCCGACGTCGACGACCGCGTCGAAGGTGCCGTCGAGCGCGTCGAGCCCGTCGGGCCGGTCCCGGTCGACGCGGACGAACGCGACACCCTCGACGGGCTGGCCGGACTCGCCGCGGGCGGCACACACGACGTCGTGTCCGGCGTCGCGGGCCTGGCGGGCGACGGCCCGCCCGAGGAACATGGTTCCTCCGAGAACAAGGATCTTCATCGCCCGATCCTCGGTGCTCGCCGCGGCGGGCGGCGGGCCCGTTCGCGCGCGGCGGATCCGCCCGAGGCGAACAACGACGGTGGCCGCGGCCTGGTGGCACATCAGCCTTGATGCATCAGCCTTGATGCATCGGATCTGATGGATCAGGTCCGATGGATCAGGTCCGATGGATCAAGACGGCGCATCAAGGCCGATACATCCGAAGTAACGCATCAGAACTGATGCATCAAGGCTGATGCATCAAGGTTGGCGCGATCAGCGCGCCAGCGCCAGCGTCAACGCGCCAGCGTCGATGCATCCGAAGCGATACATCAAGACTGATGCATCAAGGTCGGTGCGTCAGCGGCGGTGCGACGGCGGCGGGCGGTGCGGGCGGGTCTTGTGGACCACCAGGGCGGCCAGCGCCATGCCGACCATCGCCGCCGCAGCAACGCCCAGCCACATCGACCAGCCGTGCCCGGGCCCGCCGGGCGGACGGAACGCGCCATCCACAATCGACGGCGCGGCGGACGGCGGCGGGGCCGAGGCGACCGGAGTGAAGGCCCAGACGCGCAGGTAGTCGACCTGGAACTCGGCCGGCAGGGACGTCGACGGGGCCGGCGTGCCGGCCGTGACCGCGAAGCCGAACCAGCGCAGCGCGGTGGAGACCGCGGGGTCGGCCAGCCGTTCGGTGCCGTCGACCGTCACCCGGAAGCCCGACGGCGCCCACTCGATCACGTACACATGCCAGTCGCGGAAGTTCCCGGTCAGCGTCCTCGTGGAGGTACCGCGGCCATCACCGTTGCTGACGAAGGCCCGGTCCTGCTCGCCCAAGGTGGTCAGCGACAGCTCCGACGCGTGGTCCGCGGCGGCGCCGTCCATCGGCCGCAGCAGCACCATCGACTCGATCCCCGCGCCGACCGGGACCCGGGCGCGGAACTCGTAGCGGCCGTACTGCTGGGCCACCCCGGGGCACTGCAGCTCGCCGGTGACGTAGGCGCCGCCGGCGCGGCGCAGGGCCAGCCGCAGCCGCCCGTCCGAGACCGTGACCGCCTCGCGCCGGAACGACGTGCTGTCCTCGAAGGCGATGCACGCCGGCGGCAGTATGCCGGCGTCGTCGAACGAGTCGGAGAAGAACGGCGTCCAGCCGACCGGGTCGCCGGCCCGTGCCGGGGCGGGAGCGGCAAACACGGTGGTCACGGCGACGGCGAGCAGCGCCGTCAGCCGGGCGGGCACCGAGGGGTACACGCTCGCAACCTACCGGATACCTAGCGGATGCACAGGGTTGCAGATCGTCGATATCGACCGCCTGACCGGTGCAAAGCGGGCACCGATCGGGCGAGCGACCCTCGCTGTAACCCTGAGGACACGCAGCTGTCGACCGCGGACGCTCGCGCAGGATCGACGATCACGGAAGGATGGCGATCGACGCATGCGTCCTTCCAAAAGGAGAGATCATGGCCCAGCCCCGCGCTCGCGGCTGGCGATTTGCGCAGCACCTCGCGGTGCCGGCTCTCGCCGTCGCGGTCGTCGCCCTGTTACCCCTGGCCAAGACCGGTACCGCCGAAAGCACCGATCGGTGGACGCCACTCACCCCGGCCAAGGTCTCGTTCACCCAGAAGACGGGCAAGACCACCACGGCCCAGATTCTCGGGTTCAACGACTTCCACGGCAACATCGACCCGCCGACCGGCAGTGGCGGGCTCATCAACGGCACGCCCGCGGGCGGCGCCGAGTACCTCAGCACGTACCTGACCAAGCTGCGCAACGCCGCCGCGCAGGCCGGCGTCCGCGACAGCGACACGGTGGTCGCCGGTGACAGCATCGGTGCGACGCCGCTGGTCAGCGCCGCGTTCCACGACGAGCCGGCGATCGAGGTCCTGAACAAGATGGGCGTCGACCTCTCCTCGGTCGGCAACCACGAGTTCGACGAGGGCGTCACCGAGCTCAAGCGCATCCAGTTCGGCGGCTGCCACCCGACCGACGGGTGCCAGGACGGCGACGGGTTCTCGGGTGCGAACTTCCCGTACCTCGCCGCCAACGTCACCAACAAGTCGAACGGCCTGCCGATCCTGCTGCCGTTCACGATCCGCTTCTACGAGGGCGTCCCGGTCGCGTACGTCGGCATGACGCTCGAGGCCACGCCGGGCATCGTCAACCCGGCCGGCATCAAGAGCGTCGACTTCAAGGACGAGGTCGAGACCGCCAACCAGTACTCCACCATCCTCAAGTGGCTCGGCATCCGCTCCATGGTGCTCGTGATCCACGAGGGTGGCGCCCAGTCCAGCCCGCCCGCGCCGCTGGACCCGTCCGGCTGCGCCAACTTCGCCGGCCCGATCACCGACATCGTCAAGGGTCTCGACCCGGCGTACGGCGTCGTGATCTCCGGCCACACGCACCGCTTCTACACGTGTGAGCTGCCGAACTCGTCCGGCGCCAGCACGCTCGTCACCAGCGCGGGCACGGCCGGCACGCTCGTCACCGACGTCCGCGTCACGCTCGACAAGAAGACCCGCAAGTTCGTCGACGCGACGGCCACGAACGTGATCGTCGAGAACGGCGTGAAGAACCCGGACGGCACCTGGAAGATCGAGAACGGCGTCCCGGTCCGCAACCCGGACCTGGTCGACCCGAAGATCAAGAAGATCGCCGACAAGTACCGCACCGCCGTCGCACCGATCGCCAACCGGGTCGTCGGCAGCGTGACCGCCGACATCACCACGTCGACGACCGCCGCCGGCGAGTCCTCGATGGGCGACGTGATCGCCGACGCACAGCTGGCCTACACCCAGTCGGCCGGCGCACAGATCGCGCTCATGAACCCGGGCGGCATCCGGGCGGCCATCACGTACGCCAACTCGCCCGGCGGCGAGGCGCCGGGTCAGGTGACCTACGGCGAGTGCTTCACGGTCCAGCCGTTCAACAACCTGGTCGTGACGCAGTCGTTCACCGGCGCCCAGCTCAAGGACGTGCTGGAGCAGCAGTTCGTCGGCTTCGGCGGGCAGACCGTCCAGCGCATCCTGCAGGTGTCGGCCGGCCTGACCTACACCTACAGCGCCTCCGCGGCGGCCGGCTCGAAGGTCAGCGACATCCGGCTCAACGGCACGCCGATCGACCCGGCGGCGTCGTACCTGGTGACGACGAACGACTTCCTCGCCAACGGTGGTGACGGGTTCACCAACCTGGCGAAGGGCACCGGCCGCGTCACCGCTCCGGGCTTCGACGTCGACGCGCTCGTGGCGCACCTCGGCGCGGCGCCGGTCTCGCCCGGCCCGCAGAACCGCATCACGCGTATCGCCTGATCAGTACCCGTGTGGGCGAGCGGCGGGTTTTACTCCCGCTCGCCCACACGTATGCTCGGCGACGCCGACTTTTTTCGAGGAGTGTTGATCTGTGGAGCGACCGAGCTGGGCCCCCGCAGACGTCGACTCCGAGCGTCCGAGCGTGGCCCGCGTCTATGACTACTACCTCGGCGGCTCGCACAACTTCGCCGCCGACCGCGCCTTCGCCGAGCAGGTCCTCAAGGCCATGCCGTCGGTCGTCCCGCTGGTCCGCAGCAACCGGGCGTTCCTGCGCCGCGCCGTGGCGACGCTGGCCGACCTCGGCATCCGCCAGTTCCTCGACCTCGGCTCGGGCATCCCGACCGTCGGCAACGTCCACGAGGTGCTCGCCGACGCCGGCATCACCGACGCCAAGGTCGTCTACGTCGACCACGACCCGGTCGCGGTCGCGCACAGCCGGTTGATCCTCGCCGACGTGCCGGGCACCGCGGTCGTCGCCGGCGACCTGCGCAACCCGGCCGACGTGCTGGCCCAGCCGCAGGTGCGCGGGCTGCTCGACTTCAGCCGGCCGGTCGCCTTCCTGCTCGTCGCCGTGCTGCACTTCGTGCCCGACGAGGACCACCCGGCCGAGATCGTCGCCGGCTACGCAGCCGCCGGGGTCCCGGGCAGTCACGTCGTGCTCTCCCACGCCGGGCTCGACCGCGAGCTCACGCCCGCCGAGGCCGAGGCCGAGGAGATGTACCGCAAGTCGCCCAACCCGCTGATCCTGCGCACCCGGCAGCAGGTCGAGCGGCTCCTGGGCGACCTCACTCCGCTCGACCCGGGCATCGTCTCGCCGTGGGACTGGCGGCCGGAGCGGGACGGCGCGACCGTCCCCGAAGGTGAAGCGCTCGGCTTCGCCGCTGTCGCCCGCAAGGACTAGTGGCGCCCTCCATCATGACCGCTCTCAGCTCCACGCCGACGTCGTGGGACCGTCCGCACCGCGCTGCCGAACGGATGGCACGCGCCTGGTCACTGGCCGTAGCCGGCACGAGTTACGTGTCGATGGGCGGCCTGGAGGTACAGGACTTCCTCACCAGCCTGTCGACACGCATCATCCACGCCCTGACGGCCGAGGTCTTCGACCCCGTCGACATGCGCGAGGTCGGCTCCACGCTGGTCGCGGCCCACTTCACCGAGCCCATGACGCTCGAGCGCACGATGGCCGTGCTCAGCGAGCAGTTCGGCAACGCGCCCGCCCGCCGCATCGCGCAGATCCAGGGCGCGCTCGCGGCCGGCTACGCCCTGGCCCTGCGCGACCGCGTCCTCGAGGAGCAGGAGGAGATCCGCACCGCGGCGCTGTGGTCGCAGGCCCGGGCCGAGGAGGGCCGGCGGGTCAGCGACGCGCGGTTCCGCGCGATCTTCGCCGGCGCGGCGATCGGCATGAGTGTCAGCACCGTCGACGGGCACATCATCGAGGTCAACCAGGCGCTGTGCGACATGCTCGGCTACACGGCCGAGGAGCTGCTCGCGATGTCGTTCGAGGATTTCGTACTGCCGGACGACCCGCCGTCGGCGGCCGAACTCTTCGCGGACCTCTTCGCCGGCCGGCGCGAGCAGGTCCGGATCGAGAAGCCCTACATCCACAAGGACGGGCACCGGGTCTGGACCGACCTGGTCGCCTCGGTGATCCGCGACGACGAGGACCGGCCGCGCTGGCTCGTCGCCATGTTCGAGGACATCACCGAGCGCCACCTGCTCCAGGTCCGGCTCCGCCACCAGGCCCTGCACGACCCGCTGACCCAGTTGCCGAACCGCACGCTGTTCTTCGACCGGCTCGCGGAGCTGCTCACGGACGCGTCCGGCGACGCCCGCGTCGGCGTCTGCTACCTCGACGTCGACGGGTTCAAGGTCATCAACGACACGCTCGGCCACGACGTCGGCGACCAGCTGCTGCAGACCGTCGCGCGCCGGCTCGCCCGGTCGATCACCGGCGAGGGCCAGCTGGTCGCGCGGATGGGCGGCGACGAGTTCGTGGTGCTGATCGAGAACTCGGCCGACATCGAGCAGGTCGTGTCGGTCGCCGAGAAGGCCCTCGACACCGTCCGGGCGCCGGTCCATGTCGGCGGACACGAGATCAGCATCTCGGCCAGCATCGGCGTGGTCGAGCAGCCGCTGCAGGGCACGAGCACGGGCGAGCTGATGAAGGCCGCCGACACCACGCTGTACTGGGCGAAGGCCGACGGCCGCAACCGCCTCGCGCTGTTCGACGCGGAGCGGCACGCGCGGGAGGTCAAGCGGTACGAGCTGTCGGCGAGCATGCCGGCCGCGCTGGAGCGGCGCGAGTTCTTCGTCGAGTACCAGCCGCTCGTCCGCCTCTCCGACGCCCGCATCATGGGCGTCGAGGCGCTGGTCCGCTGGCGGCACCCGCGCTTCGGGGTGCTCGGCCCGGACGCGTTCATCGGCATGGCCGAGGAGACGGGCCTGATCGTCCCGCTGGGCCGCTGGGTGCTGCACGAGGCCTGCAAGCAGGCTGCGGAGTGGCACCGCACCGCGCCGGACAAGGCCCCGCTCATGAGCGTGAACCTGGCGGTGCGCCAGATGCGCGACCGCACGATCGTCCGCGACGTCAAGGCGATCCTGGAGCAGACCGGGCTGGCTCCGGAGCGGCTCCAGCTGGAACTGACCGAAAGTGCGGTCATGGGTACCGGCGGCGAGCCCACCGAGGCCCTCAACGCGCTCGCCGACCTGGGCCCGCGCATCGCCATCGACGACTTCGGCACGGGCTACTCGAACTTCGCCTACCTGCGCCACCTACCGGTGCACAGCCTGAAGCTGGCCGGCTCGTTCGTGGCCGGGCTGCGCCCGCCGGAGCGCCCGGACCCGGTGGACGAGCAGATCGTGGCGGCCGTGATCGGCCTGGCCCACGCGCTGAAGCTGAGCGTCACGGCCGAGGGCGTGGAGACCGCCGAACAGGCCGGCCGTCTCCAGGCCCTCGGCTGCGACACCGCTCAGGGCTGGTATTACGCGAGCCCCGGCCCCGCCTCGGCGATCAAGCTCGCCTGATTACCTTCAGGCGACGTGCCACACGGCCGCCGCGCTCGGCATCAAGCTCGCCTAGTTGGCGGCGTAGGGATTCACTTCATCATGCATGTCGGTCATGAACTGCGACCACATGTCATCTTCGTGGGGGTCCGCCCCGATCATGTCGTAGTGTCCGGTGGTGAAGTCGGGGTCGAGCTGCCAGTCGGGCAGGTCGACGTCGTCGTCGCCCCCGTCCAGCGGCTCGTCCTCGACGTCCCCGTCGATCTCGAACACCCCGGTGACGTCGTCGGGCCCGTCGGCCTCCACCGCGTGATCAAACTGGTCGTGCTGGTCGTGCTGCTGGTCGAACTGGTGGTCGCCGAAGACATGGTCGACTCCACCGTCGTGGTCGACGTGGAGGCCGTCCTCGCTGCCCCAGTCGAGCTCATAGTCGCTCATGTCCTGCTCCAGGCGTCGGTCCGTCTACCCATGCAACGGTAGGGCCGCCCGGATGCCCCCTGCTCCCCGAAACGTGCCACGTGCCCCTTCGGGGACGGCGACGGCCGGCCGGTTGCGCCCCGGCCGGTCGTTTTGTGCCGATTCGATCGGTTACGGCTGGAGCCACCAGGGGCTGGAGTAGGCCACGCCGAAGTCGTTGCAGGGGTGGGCGTTCGGGCCCGGGCTCGGGTTCGCCTGGGTCGGGTCGGAGATGCGCAGGACCACCCAGTTGCCGGCCGCCACGTCCAGCGGGAGCGTGAACGTGGCCACCGTGTTGGCGACCGTGTCGACGACCAGCGGGACCGTCGGGGCCGTCGAGCCGGGGCGGAGGACCTGGATGCGCAGGGGCTTGCCGTCCCACTCCGGGCCGCGGTTGAGGTCGACCGCGAAGCGCACGTCGCCGCGGGACAGCGGGAGGGCGCCGCCCATGCGGGCCACCACGCCCGACGGGGTGGTCGCCGTCGCGTCCAGGCGCAGGCCGGAGACGCGGGTGGCGAAGAAGCGGCGGGCGCGCATGGCCTCGAAGACGCCGGCGCGGGTGTTCTGGGTCACCCACAGTCCCATCCGGCCCTTGCCCTCGGGGAAGCCCCAGTTGGTACCGTGCTCGTCCGACACGCCGCTCAGGCCCGTCCGCCAGCCGGCGTTGAGGCAGGCGTTGAGCGCCGACGTGCGGCCGTCCGACCAGCCGTCGAAGAGGTAGTCGTCGCCGCGGTTGAACATCTCCAGGCTGACCATCGCGTCGCGGGCGGCCGCGGTGTACGAGAAGTTGCCGAAGCGGGCGATCTCGCGACCCGGGTGGTTGAAGCTCGCGACACCGCCGTTGTTGACGATCCAGTTGTACAGGCCGCCCATGTTGCTCGAGCCGCCCAGGTCGGTGAAGCCGGCGGTACCCCAGACGTTGACGTGGCCGAGCAGCGGGTGCGACCACTCGAAGCCGCGGATCGCGGTGTAGTTGCCGGGGTCGTCGGCGGCGTTGGCCAGCGTGCCGGTGCGGTCCCACTCCGACTTCGACAGCCCGCTGATCGAGAACAGCGTCGCGTGGTCGGTCAGGGCGGCGACGTCGAGGCCGGCCGAGCGCATCGAGGCGAAGGCGAGGTTCGGGTCGCCGTCGCCGTCGGACATCACGGTGTGGTTGTGCATGTCGGCGTGCACCAGCGTGGTGCCCTGCGTGATCGCGGACGCCCGCGACGCGCCGGTGAGGGCGGCCGCACCCGCCGTCGCGACGGTGGCGCTGTCGGCGAGCCGGGCCGGCGCCGCGGCGGCGCGACCGGGTGCGGCGGCCAGCAGGAGCAGGCCGCCCGCGCCGGCGGCCCCGGCGAGCAGGCCGCGCCGCCCGATCCCGTCGGCCTCGGCCTGCTGGTGGGAGTGCGGGTGGGGGTGAGAGTGGTCGTGGCTGTGGTCACTCATGACCGTCAGCCAACGCGACGACCATCAATATATAGAAACATGTTCATGTCCGCCGGGCGAACATTCTCAGCGCGTGCGCCGATCCAGCCAGCCGTCGCCGTCGACGTCCTCGTACCGCGCGTCCATCCGCCCGTCGCGGTTCGTGTCCACCTCGGCGGAGTCGATCAGCCCGTCCCGGTTGGTGTCGTGACCGACGAACTCCGGGCGCCCGTCGCCGTCCGCGTCGACGATGATGTTGACGCCGCCGTCCGACCGGTTGACATACGTGTGCTGGTCCCACCGCCCGTCGCCGTCCCAGTCGACCCGCGTGTGGTACCCGTCCGTCGGCGCCCCCAGCCCGTGCCGCTCGCCGAACGACGACGGCTGCACTGGCTGCCCCGACTGCCCCGACTGCCCCGGCTGCTCTGACCAGCTCTGGTCGCCGACCAGCCCACCGAGCCCACCGCCGTGCGTGGGCGGGGCGGCCGGGGTGCCGCCGGCACCGTACGTGCTCGCCCGGTACACGGTGCCCGACCCGTCCCGCTCGACCTCGGTCGGCACGCCGTCGGCCGGTCCGTGGGGAGCGTCCGCCTCGGCCAGTCCGGCCGCGCCGTATGGGGCGGCGTCCTGCCCATACCCGGCCTCGGCGAGCCCCGCGTTGCCGTAGTCGCCCGCACCGCCGCCGTAGTAGGACGGTCCACGCTCGGCCCCGGACGCCTCCGTGAGCCCGGCGGAGCCGTAGTCGCCCGCACCGCCGCCGTAATACGACGGTCCACGCTCGGCCCCGGACGCCTCCGTGAGCCCGGCGGAGCCGTAGTCGC